>DATDYJ010000088.1:0-15217 GCA_035289025.1 archaeon | reverse complement strand
CACAACAAAGCTGATAAGGCGTGCGGAAACAATCGACGACTATTTCGCAACGCTAAACTTCTCAGAATTATAGACGTAATTCAAAGAATTGGGTAAAAGTAACTTACCCATGATATTTGTCTTTTTTCTTTTTGTCAAGGTAGCTGGTAGAAGAATAGATACCGCTTCCGCCGTACGAGAACGTTTTATCTAGGCCCAGCCTTGACCCGTAGTCGACCGTGCTTATCGGACTATTTTTGGTAATTGTTTCAGGTGTCCAGACTTTGAACACTTTCCTGTCATACTCCACAAACGCATTTGTGAGTTCCCGTACCTTGTCTTTCAGAAGTTTTGGCATTCCAGAGCCGCACTGGAACGTCCACTCAACAGTACGATTTTTTGTATTCAGGCAGTAAAGGCGTGTATCTTCGGATCCGAAATAAATCTTGTCTTTGGCGGTCACAGGATCTGCAACAATAGGTCCGCCTGTCAGAAAATCCCAGATTTTTTCTCCTTGTAAGGAAAGGCAGTATAATTTCTGATTCCATGATACTGCATAGATCATGTCGTCCTGCAAAGCAACTCCGCCTGTTATCATTCCGCCAGTCTTGAAGCTCCATTTTTTATAGCCCGTGGAAGCGTCTATCGCATACAATAATCCGGAAATGGTACCGCAATAGATTACACCGTCACCACCTGATATGCCTCCCGGAATGGAAGTTCCGCAATTGAACTTCCACAAAATCTGTCCTTCCTGATCTACGGCGTACAGGTTATTATCGAAAGACGGAAAATAAAGCACAGGGCTCCTTGCCTCGGGCATTTTATCCCAGCTGCGCTTTGCCATCGTGAATAGTGCCTTGTTGTCTGAGAATATGATAGGCGAACTGATAGGCCTGCCGGCAGTGAACTTCCATTTTAGTCTGCCGCCCATATCGAGAGCGTAAGCGTGTCCGTCGTAAGAGCCGATAAAGACAAGACCGTTAACAAATGTGGGAACAACAATCATGCCGCCTCCCGTCACGAACTTCCATTCTTCCTTTCCGTCTTCTGATAAACAGAAGAATGTTTTTCCAGCCGCAATAAAAATTTTCTCACCAACGGCAGTCGGATACGATACTATCACGCCGCCAAGTTGTTTTTTCCATTTAAGTTTGCCGTCCATATCAAGACAGTAAAAATATCCGTTATTCGAGCCGAAATAAATTTGCCCGTTATGAACAAGGGGTGTTGAAAGCACGGGCTCCCCTGTTTTGAATTTCCATATCATCTGCCCGGAAGCTGCATTGATTGCATACACATGGGTGTCGATAGAAGGCAAATAAACGACTCCGTTGTGCAGTTCCGGCATGGCTGATATGCTGCCGCCTTTAGGGACGTCCTCGAATACTTCTCCAAATGTCGGCATCTGACTGTGGTTTTCTTTTTGTGTTTCTTCTTTTGACTTTTCATCTGAATAGTATTTTTCTTTTCTGTCTTCATCAGAGTAGTCAGATTTCTTTTTGCTGTAGTCCATACTTATCGTTATCCGTGATAATACTTTTCTTCTTTTAGTTAAGTTTTTCTTTCTAAGAAAAACTTAAGCGCTGGGAGGGAGATTTGAACTCCCGCTCGCCCGAAGGCGAACAAGCTTACAGGTTGCCATTTTTCCGCAAGCGTAACTGCCTGACATGCTTTGCATGTCATTTTGCCTCTGCTTGCAAAAAGGGCTTTCCAGGCTTGCGCGTTTACCAAGTTCTGCCATCCCAGCTTTTCTACTAAAGCTTCTTTTTTAAAGAAGGTTAAAAAGATACTCCTTCAATCTTAGGCCATGGATGTATATGTATCAGGCTCTATTACCCACATACCAAAGCAGGAATGGGGCATTTACGAAAAAATAGGGGAAGTTATTGAAGATTTTGGATTGAGCGCGTACATACCCCATATCCATACACCGCAGACCATCAACCAGCATATAGACACGATAGTCAACTCTACAAATGATCTTGACGGTTTTCATAAGGATGTTTTCTCTGACAATGTTTCCCGCGTGGAAGCTTCTAAATTAATTATTGCCGAAGTCTCCAACCCACCGACAGGCTCTGGCATAGAACTGGGTATTGCACTCAGGGCGGGCAAACCTATAATATGTCTTGCAAATAAAAATGCTGTTGTAACGCCACTTGTAATTGGCGCGTCACAGTTAGGTTTAATGCAGATAATAAGATACGAATCCGAAAAAGACGCATTATATCAGTTAAAAAATACCCTTGAGACAAAATTCGTACATCTTACTGAAGAGACGATTAAATGAAAGACGTCGCAAAATTCTTCTTTGAGCTCGGCACGCTCAAGCGTACAGCCAGAGCAGGCTGGTCAGTTGTCGGCGTGCCCAACCCCGAAGTGATAGCATCTCATATATTTCGCGCTTCCGTTGTAGGCTATACTCTTGCCGAGATGGAAAAATGCGACAAAGACAAAGTCATGCGTATGCTTCTTTTCCACGACATACCGGAAGCGCGCATAGGTGATTTCCACAAGATAGCATCGAGCTACATAGAAAAAGATGAAGGCGAGATAAAAGCCGCCCGCGAGCAGTCAAAACTGATGCCGCTGGGAATGCAAAAAGAATATACGGATCTGATAGAGGAATTCAACGACTGCAAGACAAAGGAAGCTGTGGTAGCAAGGGACGCGGATTACCTCGAAGCAGCAATAACAGCAAAAGAATATTTAGTCAACGGCTACGTGCACGCGCAGGAGTTCCTCGACAGAATACGCACAGTGCTGAAGACAGAATCAGCAAAGAAAGTCCTCGCCGAGATAGAAAAGTCCGACGGCTTCTGGTGGGACGGTCTTAAGAAGAATATCTGATTATTCCCATTCCGTTGTGCCGCCAGGCTTGTCAGAAAGATCAAAGACAGTCATGCCGTCATGGTCAGCTAATTTTTCCCCCACCATATATTTTATCTCGTCATAGCACTCCCACGGGAACTCATCAGGCTTCATCAGCGGCCTGCCGGTTCTGAAATCTTTCGAATCAAAATCTCTTATCACATTAATCCAGCCATCTGAATCAGGCAGTGCTATCACAGGAGTCTGAGAAGCTTTTACACCGTATCTTGCCATGGTCGTCTCTACAATTTCTGTAACTTCTCTTAGCCTGTCAAGATTTTGTCTTGTCATAGGGATATCCGAACCGTCTGAAAAGTCGTCTTGAGAAATCACAACATCAAACGGATAATAAAGAACGCGCGAAATCGGCAGATCCTCTATCAGTTGTTTCGAGGCTTTTCTTGCATTCTTCCAGTCGCGACCGCCTGTTAAAAGTGCCGTGTGCTCAAAAGCGCGTCCGTCACCTTTCAGGCCGACACCTTTTCTAGGCAGCACAAATCCGCCAAGTCCGTATGCGCGCGCCACTTTGTTTACATTGCCTACTAGTTCGTCCGTGTATGGATAAAACCCGCTCGCAAACCTAACGAACAGCCCCGGTCCTGGAAACGGCTGGCGTTCTGAGAGTTCTGGTGGAAGTCCGAGTGCTCTTGCAACAGCGCGCACGCGGTCCTTTGTCAATTCTTCCAGTGGCGACAATGTAGGCCCCGTAAAATGATATTCAGCTCCCACATTATGATGTGTCTTTATTGTGTCGACAGTGCCAGCATCTGTAGATGATTTTTTTCCGGCCTCTTTGCCGCTTTCTCTTTTATCTGTGGCTATAGTTCCCTGCAAAAGAAGTGCATTTCCAAGATCCAGCCCAAAAAATTTATCCATTCCTTCGCGTGTGCTTGCATAAAGTCTTGCAAAAGCTTTTCTTTTTACTTCGGGATCTAAAATACCGCCTAATTCTTCAAGGAAACTCGTGCTGACATCTTGAACCATAACGTACGATCTTAAGAGTTCTGTCAGGGTTCTGGAAACATATTCCGCTTCTCCTTTTCTGCCGTTTCCCATATCAAGATAAACTGCATTTATACTAATTCCAGATATCTCAGCAAGCATGGCCGCAACAGTTGAATCAACGCCGCCGCTAGTATATGCTATCACCGGCTTACCCATTGATCCATGTTTTAGTTTGTAAACAGTCTCTTCTATGAATTTTCCGGCATCAAAACCATCAGATACATGTTGTGTGCGTGGACCGATATGACATATATTTTCTGCAAAATTCCTCAGGATTCTTGCACCGTTTTCCGTATGCGTGACTTCTGGGTGAAACTGGACGCCATAATACGGGCCGCGTCTGCTTTCGACTGCAGCAGTGACGCCCTTGTCTGTATAACCAAGCACTTTAAGATTACCATTCGGAACTACGGAGTCTCCGTGATTCATCCATACAATTTCTTCTCTTGATAAACCGCGGAAAAGCGGGTGATTTACGGGATAAAATATTGTTTCGCCATATTCCCTTGTCTCACGGTGAAGACGCGCGCCGTGTTCCACTGACAAAAGTTGCTGCCCGTAGCATATACCAAGAACAGGTGTTTCGCCGCGGAAAATTTCGGGATCATGTAAGTACCTGTCGGGATCGTTGACGCTTTTCGGCCCGCCTGAAAGTATTATACCTTCGGCATCCGTCATATCAGAAACCCTCGTACTGCTAGGGGCGTACTTTACAGAAAATCCCATTTCTTCAAGGCGATTACCAATAAGATCGGTATGTTGTCCGCCGAATTCAAGAACGTAGATTGCCATTGAACAGCCTTGTTGGAAGGATATAAAAACTTTAGAACTTCTCAGAATTTATCATGTCGGGTATGTCGCCGCGCAGTATCTTGTAGCGAAGTCTGCACGCATTGCACAAGAGTATATTTTTCTTCTTGTCGTAAATCAATTCGCCCTTGCACTTCGTGCACGCGATGACATCCAGAAGGGTCTTGGAAAGCATAAGATTAGTCGTTGAAGAAAGAATTAAAATCAGTGATGATCGAAGAATCGCAAGTTCCCTAGAAGGTCTACAAATGCCATTCCGTACTCGTTAACTTTCGCAAGGACATCGTTGAACTTGACTCCTCCGTGCGGCGCAAGAACAGCCGGTATTCCAAGCTCATGCGCGCGGTCGATGCTGTCAGAAAACGGGAAGAACCCGTCGCTTATCAGACACGAGCCTGCAATATCATAGTTCGCTGCGCGCGCTCTCCCTTCGGCCGCTGCAAGTGTATTAAGGTCTTGATTTTTGAAAGCTGCTATATTTATGCAGTTTACACGATCCATCTGGCCCGTTCCTATTCCAGTAGTATAACCATCTTTCACCATTCTTATGGAATTCGATCTGAGCCTTATCCTGTAGCCTGTAAGCAGATCCTGCAGCTCTCTTTCAGTCGGTTGTCTTTCAGATTTTATGTATTGGCGTAAATCATCAAGAGATCTTATTGGCGTTACAAGTGGATCTGCCACTATTACCGATCCGTCAGGGAGCCTCTTTATTTCAGGAACAGCATTGTCTCCAGTGTAGCGCGGTATTGACTTGAATCTCTCATCGTCATACTTGTATATTCTTGTTGACCCCGTAAAAGATCCAACTACTCCTTCATCAAAGTCAGGTGCCACAACTACTTCAGTAAAAAGTCTCCGAATCTCTGAGGCAGTGTCATGATCTACTGGGCGGTTGAGCATGACTGTTCCGCCGAAGGCTGCGCGAAAATCTGCATCAAAGGCTTTGGCATAAATGCGGGCAAGCGGCTCATCGGTGTACTGCGTAGCAAAGCCGCTAGGGTTCTCGTGCTTCATGATTATTGCCGAAGATGCGTTGAAATATCCAAGTGTTATTGCTGCATAAAATATGTCTTCAAAATTTGTCTGCGAAGGACCCTCTTTACCTGTCCTGAGTTCTTGAAGGCTTCCAAGGAAAGAATTTGAATTGTACAATGCCGCAGTTTGTGAAGGGTTTGTACCATACCTTAAGTCACGGGCTTTCTCGTATTCTGATCCTACAAAATCAGGTCCTAATGCCGTTTCATAAAAAGTCCCTATAGAGATATGTCGCGGATGATTTCCTTTATTCATAGTGCTTAGCGCGTCTTTTCCCATAATTATCACTTTAATTCTGCTGCAAATTCTTCATATTCTTCAATGGAATTGAATTTGTTCCTGAAATCAACTTCCCATTTACCGTTGCGTAAAACCGCCCCTGCGCTTGCAACTATGATATCAGGACGTGAGAACTCGTACAACTCATTTGCTATTTCTGTTGCTGTATTGCCTGTAAGCGGGATGCGAACCATGAAAGGTTGAATATTCCCTGAACCAGGAACACTCAATGAGACTGTCTGTCCTTCGCGCTCTGTATATGTCGGAAGTCCAAGAGCACCGCTGCTGCTAACAGAAACCTGTATGGCTCCGATGCCACCGTCTCCATTTTTTGATGCAATCGAAAAGAATGAAATATCAGGATACCTTACAAGAGCAACTCTTGGTGTGCTCATGCTGTCAGGCTCATAACCCCAGTCACTCATTACAGCCTCAGATTCCAATATAGGATTTTTTCCGGAAAAGTCCTCATCAAAATTCCTGACTTTTTTTCCTCGGAGGTTATTCATATCAGTCTGTGCGCCGTTTGTTACTATCAAGCTGTTTCCTTTCCGAAGCATTGTATGATAGAAAATAAGATCGGCATCCGGTTTCTCAAGGTCCGCGGGATCAAGAGGAGAAACATAAAGCCTGTCTGTAAGGGGTTCCAATTTTCTTTTTTTGTTTGGCAGTGATCGCACCTGTATAAGATATCCGGCAGCCGGATTTCCTTCGGGTGTTATGTACGAAACAGGCATCCTGCCAAAATATGTCATATCGTAGAATTTCCCGAGAATCTATAAAAGCCGGAGTTCGTAATTCCTCTAAAACGCAAAACAATTACGTTTATGATTAAAATCGAATGTATTGTCGACCTCTTCTGGCAAGAAATCCGTCAGCAACATGTTGGTTAACCGCAACGGCGCATGTAGTATCATATAAGTTGTAGAGTCTTTGCATCTGAGGCATAGTAAGTGACTGCCCTGGCATCTCAGTATATTCATCTTTTATAAGACGCATAACATGTGCAACGGCATCATTGGTTGTATTCATCAAACATCAAGTCCCCGTAAAGCATTAGAACACGTAAAAATCGTCACATAAGTTTCTTTTTGTCTATCACAACGCGGTCCGTTTTCGCAGCTATACCTTTTCGCGTTGTCTCTCTTGCATCCATTGCGGCATTGGCCAGAGCCACAAGTTCGCCGCGAAGCGAGAGCACTGCCACCATGTCACCGGAAAGTAGATTGCTGCTTATTTTAGAGATTGCCGGTGTGTAAATGGGCGAGCCGTTTGCTATAGAAAGCAGCGCCGAGTCCTTGACTATAATTTTTGGCAGGTGCTCAACCGCTGCCTCTACAGGTTGAACGTATTTGCGTATAGCCTCAGAGCCGTTTTCCTTCCAGTCGCTGTAAGCATCGGCAAGATCCTCCATGCGAACGCACGCCGATTCGTCGAAAATGCCCGCGCGTGTTCTGCGCAGTTCGCTCATATTGGCTCCGCCAAGCTGCTTGCCGATGTCGTGGCATATTACCCTGATGTAAGTTCCCGCCTCGCATATTACGTGAAACAGCACATCCCGCTCTTCCATCTCTATTATGTTCAGCGCGTGCACAATTCGCATGCGTTCTTTTCTGACAACGGCTGATCGCAGCGGCGGCATCTGCTTTATCCTCCCGATGAAATTCTTTGCAGCCGACTTTACATCTTCAATAGAAACATCTTTGTGCATCCTCATTATGCCGATGTATTCCTTGTCCTGCCCCTGCAGAGCAGGTATGACTTTGCATGCATTATCAAGTGTAATTGCAAGAACTCCTGTTACCATGGGATCAAGCGTGCCGCCGTGGCCAACTTTAGGAAGGCCAAGAGTTTTCTTGACGGTAGCCGCAACATCGTGGCTCGTAGGCCCCGACCATTTATCCAGAATAACAAGTCCGTTGTGTAGAAGCTCCTCAATAGAGCGCGCCCCGGGATACTGACCGATTTTGCCGATCTCGTCGCTTCGTGTTATGAACTCCATTATCAAGAATTGGTTGCAAAGAATTAAAGTGTCAAATCAGATGCATTTCTTCCTGTCTTCTTCTTAGTAACTCGTTTAACGGCCTGTAAGGAACGCCCTGTGCGGTTGTCCTGAAAGCAGGTTCAAAATATGGCGGTATGCCGAATTCTTCATGCAGAAACCACAGAACTGCTTCTTCCGAGATTCTGACCGCATTTTTCTTCTGTTCCACTCTGTACAGATTATCTATTGCATTTCTTGTGTAGATGTTCCTTAACTTCCAGAGCTGTGGAAGAGTAAGATTCAACCCAAAGCTTATTTCTAGAATGTTCCGGGCAACTTCGTATCGTTTCTGTAGTATTTCTTCGGGCCTTTTTGTGAGATAGTAAAGCGGCATCTATAGAAGAAAATAGAAATCTTTAAGAATCACACATATATTTTCATAAGTCTTCTCATTATCATCACAAGCGGCATGGAGCAGATTATGTACCAGCCGAGCCAGCCGAACGTGCCGCCGATAAAAGGTAAAGCGAACGGCATGACCGCAACGATCTGCGCGACCTTGACGTTATCGTCTTCCATGCTTATCTTGTAATCGTAACCGCCGATTTTCTGCGTGCACGGTGCGGTGCATGAAAGATCGTTTATCTTTACAGTTGTGCCGTCCTTAACCACAGTATAGTTCGTGTCGAACAGCTTTACTGTGCCGCCAGACGCAACGAACTTGTCGCCGTAAAAGCCCGACATGGACGGCAGGAATATTACGACAATAATAAGAGAAACTATCATCGGCTTCATCGTGAGCTTCATCAGCTTGCTGTTCTCCGACATCATGCTGCTCATTACCTTCTTCTGTCTGTCGGTTTCCTTCTTTTTTTGCGCGTCCTTGAGCTCAACATTATACTCCTTCACGCGTTGTTTTATCATCTTGGCGTCATTCTGATTTATGAGAACCTTATAGAATATATTTATCACGAAAAGTATTATCGTGGAAAATATCAGCACTGACAGCGCGGGATTGAAATTGAGAAGCGGTGTGAAGAGGAATTCGAGCATTTACTCGCCTGCCTTTGTGAATTCTATTTTCTTCGAGCGGAAACCCTCGCCTATCGAATGTTTTTTGCCGCATATGCCGCACTTGTACCTAAAGTCCAGTTTTTTGGTCGGCTTTTCTCTTCCTTTAGGATTTTCCTTGGGGAATGAGCCGTAACCCTTTAGTTTTCGCAAGAACCTGCGCTGGCTGCGCGTATCCTGCCTTCGCGGCCTTCGCTTGGCCTCTTCGACTGTATGTTCCGTGTGCTTCTTGCACTTCGGGCAGTATTTCCGCTGTATTTTTGGTATCTTCATTAATATCAACTCTAACATCTTTGAGAGTAATGCTTAAAAACCAACATATTACGCCTTTTCTATTACTCCGTCCCGTATAAGCAGCTCAGCAAGCGGTTCAGGCAGGCTGACTACCTCCTCTTCATTGAGCTCGTATGTCTTCATGTCAGGCCCGATGAATGCAGGAACCGCGCGCTTTACGCGGTACATTACGCCAGGCTCATTATGAATATCATGGAAGAACTTTTCTCGGTGTTGTTTCAGGGCATCAGTCAGGCTGTAGAATACTGTTTCCTCATCCTTTGTAAGATGCTCAGGGGGCAGCCCGGTGCGCACAGTGTCCATGGCTGATGTTAGTATCTTTGCCTCGCGCAGTTCCATGAGTCTTTTTATTGTGGATGTGATGTTTTCCATCTCGACCAGGTCTGCGCTAGTTTTATCCGTCAGCCGTTCTTTGCGCTTGAGATACTCGAATATCTGCGCAGCTATATCTTCGGGCAGTTTCTGGAGTCGCTTGCTCTGTCTTTCAGTTCGTTCCAGATCACGTATAGAATCAAATGTAAGCATAATTGTCCTAATCAGATGAAACTATTAAAGATATACAAAGATAGTACCAGAATGAAAGAATCCGGAAAGGGCGCGCTTCTTCTTGTAATAGCATTCCTCATATTCGGATCTTTCGGGATAGCAGCAAAATACATACAGGCCAGCCCGCTTATGCTGCTTTACGGCATGCAGGCTGCAGGGCTTATAGTTCTCTTTGTAATTCTGATGAAGGAGAAGAATTTCTCGACAAAAGGCATGCTCAAGGGCATAGCGATAATGACATTCTTTGCGCTGGTGACAGACTTTTCGTTTTTCGCTGCCGTCAAGCTGATGAATGTGTCTAACGTTGTTTTCATACGATTCACTGCGCCGGTGCTGATACTGATTTTTGCGCCGTTCATCATAAAAGAAAAAGTAGAACGGAAAAGCCTGCTTGCAATACCCATTGCGCTGTTAGGCTTATTCTTGATTTTATATCAGGGGAAACTTGTATTTGATTCCGACGCAACGGGAATTATCTATTCACTGATAACTGCCGTCTCGCTTGCCTTGTTCATAATATTTGTCAAGCAGGTCTCACAGAAAGTAAAAGTCAATGTACTACTGTTCTACAGATATCTCATCGGCGTGATCGTGCTGACGCCCCTTGTAATGTTGGAGCAGCCGTCTGTCAGTTACGAACTTATCGCAGTTCTGATGGTGTTCGGCGTGATTTTCGGTTACGTGGCATCGGTAATCCATCAGGAAGGTGTGAAAAAATCCAAGACCCAGACGTCCGGTATATTGATGTACATAGAGCCGCTCTCGGCGGCAGTCTACGGAATATTTGTTTTATCAGAAATCCCGACGATTTTCACGATCGCAGGCGCAGCGCTGATAATTGCCAGCACATATTTTGCTTTGAAGAATTAGTGCATCTTTCCTTTGTGCATCGCAAGTGACAGCTCTGTAGGAAACTCCTTTCCGCACAGACACGAAAAGCCCCGCTGTTTTGGTTTTTCTTTCCTTGTTCGTTTCATTATTCTGAAAGGATAAGCTATCGGGTTCTTTATCGTTATGCCGCTGCCGCCCCTTGTGCATACTGCATCCGGCCTGCAAAGTCCTATGTCAATATAGTAAGCTGCATTCGTACAGTTAGCAGGCGGCGCTGTTTCACGCCGCTCGGCATAACGAAGCTGGCCCAACACGATTGATTGCGGAAGCGGCGGCCTGTTCTTTGCATTCCATTCGAGTACCTTCGCCGCTATTTCGTCCCGTGTCCAGTTCATCATCTTCAGGAAATTTATGAGCGTGAAGAGGCTGCGTTTCTTTCCGTCCCCAAGACCGCCAAGCATTGCCTTTACACACGGCGGAAAGTGCTCCTCAGATATCTTACGGTCAAACGTTACCAGTCGTTTCTTTTCGACCTTGACTTCTTTTTTCTGCGCAGCGTGCCAGTCTATCGCCTCCGTTATCAGGTCAGTCGCCTCGCCAGATTCGCCGCGGAAAAACTCCGGGTGTTTTTCGGAAAGAACTTTTCCAAACTCGGCGTTTTTCAGATCAAACGACTGCAGTTCTTTTTGCTCTATCGGCACGGACACGAGCCACGTCTTCTCGTTGAACGAGTAAGGCGCGCGGAACATGTGCCTGTTGCCCCAGTCCTTCTCGACCTCGACAAAGTAGAACGGGTCCAGCTCGTTCGGCGACTCGCCTAATATCTCGACAAGATTTTTCGCGCCTTTTGTTTTTACCAGAGCGGCCAGCAGATCCTCGCGTATTTTCGAGCGTATGAATCCTGCAATTATTCTCGGCACGTCGGGATACTGCTTTTCAAGCGGCTTGTAGTCTATTTCTTTCGGAAACATTATCCACGGCATGCAGATATGAAAGCCGCGGCGGCCCGAGAATTTAAGGCCGAAGTTGCGCATGCCGTATTTGCGAAGCAGCTGGCATATCATGCCTGCAGCCAGTTTAGACTCTTCAATGCCAAGCTTCGAATCTATATCGATAAGCATATCCCAGCCAGTCCGCAGCCGCTCGTAGTTGTCAGACGAGAGTGCCATAGGATTCGACCAGTGCTCCACGGAATAATGAAAAGAAGTAACGCCCTTGCGCACCATCTGGGCAACGTCCGATGGGAACTGCAGTATGTTAGGCCGCTGGTCATATCGCCCGTCCCACAAGGCGCCTGCGACTTCGCGATTCTTCGCGTTCTTTAGCAGCTCCCCGCATATCCGCTCGTTCGAGTAGTAATCTGCCACGTCCTGACGGTTCATAGTAAGAATAAAACTGGAATGTTTATAAAATGCCGTTGCAAAGTATAACTATGGTGCAGCGCAAACTCCAGATACTGCGGGATATAGTCATTCTTGTTTTCTGCGCAGTACTTGGCCCGAGCGTTTATTTTCAGATGAACAGGGAACCTGTCTTTGTAATGCTGTTTGTTATGACGGCGGTTTTTGCCCTGCTGACGCTGATTGATATTATACTGATAGCCGCAAAAATAAAGCACAAGGCATATTTCTATTTCAATTCCATAATACAGCTGCCGGCTTTCTTCATAATTGCAGGGCTCCTTGGCGTACCTGGCATAGCACTTTTTCTGCTGGACATAGCAGTGATAGTAATGCTGAAAAGAGAAAAAATTCCCGTCGCAACTGTTACCAAAAAAGCCGGAAAATAAATGCGAACGCAAGTGAGCCAAGTTTTATAATAAGTTCTCTTTGACTAGAAGCTACTTTCTCTTCCGAAGAGAAAGGAGTTTATTTCACTAAAAGCTTGGCCTTTTCCATGCTGTACTTCCAGTCGCTCTGCAGCCTGCCTTCGCGCGCGTAATATTTGCCCAACCTGCGGATTTTTGATTCAAGCAATTCAAGCCCATGGGTCGCTTTAGCATCATGGTGATTAGAATTCAGGTGCTTGTGCATCTGCACCGCTTTCTTCATCAGGTTATACATATCATCTGGAACTTCTTTCTTTACTTCTTTTTCTGCGATCTTCGAGACCTTCATTCCAAGGCTGCGAACATCAGCAACTCCATACTGGTCGCGAAGCACGAGGCCAATCTCGCTGTTCTGTTTGCCCTCTTTGGCAAGTTTGACTATAAGTTTCTCTACCTCAGCAGGCTCGTACATGAGCCAGCCGTGCCTTTTCTTCTCCGGCTTCTTCGAGCCCGATTGTCCGTGTTTTCTGGAGTGCATTCGTGCCATAATTATCTATCCTTAACGTATCTGCCTCTCTTTTCTACACTCAATAAGGCTTTAATAACTTTCCCGCCGCCCTCGCAGTGCTTCTTGTAAGCTGCCATGATGGCAGCCCACGCCTCTTCCAGCACGTCAAAGTGCGTGCTCTCCAGCGTCTCGCGCAGCACGTGAAGGTCGATTGCCTTGTCCTCTTCGCGCTTTGAGATAAAACCAAGGCCGAAATCGATCAGGCAAATGGAAATCGGTGGTATCCTTTGATTGTCATTAGTATCATCCTTGACCAAAATCATATTGCTTGTCGTAAGATCGCCGTGTATTATGTCGTACGTGTGCAGCTTTGCAACAGATGCGCCAATTTCTGCGCATATTTTATTGCAGTTACTTTTATTCAAAATATCTTTTATTTTCTTGCCGTCTATGAACGCCATCTTCAAAGAAAATTTGTCTTCCTCGAGTATCTGCGGCGTTGCAACGCCAGATCTTCGTGCTTCGCGAAGAAGCCGTGCTTCCATGGAAGTGCGTCGCTTCCGAAGTTTTTCGTCTATTTCCTTCAAGCGGTAGCCCTTGCTAATGCGCTCTTTAGTTACAGCGTTGCCGTCTTTTGTTATTACGGCTTCCGCGCCTCTTGCGATCTGCATAACGAAAATAAGCCGAAAAAGACTTTAATAGAAACAACTAGACGTCCATTTGCTGGAGCTCGTCTACAAATGAGTCCTTGCCCATTTCCTCTCGTCCGGATGCGTATGGAAGCATTCCCTCTATGCGTTTGCGGAATTTTTCGTCCTTTGTTGCCTTTGCAACAAGCTTGTCTATAAGGAACGGGAACTTGCTGCCGAGTCTCTGCAGCCTGTAGTTGTGCTTTATCTCCGGGCCGATCTCTTCCCACAGAGTCTCATCGTATCGCTTCAGGAACTTTTCGCTAAAGTCCTGGGCATGCAACGCCTCTATTGCCGTTTTCGCGGCGTGTTTGCCCGATATCATCGCCGTGCCTACGCCCTCTCCGCTCAGCGGATCAATAAGCGATGCTGCATCGCCCAAAAGCAGAAAACCGTTTCCGTAGCATTTCCTGTGGTGGCTCGCAAGCGGCAGGTTCCAGCCCTTAATATCTTCAAGAGCTGTTGCATGTTTGAAGCGGTCCTTGAACAACGGATTTTCTCTTATCTCCCGAAGCTGTGCTTCCTTGAGGTTGACTTTCTTGTCGTTCATGTCTTTTACTATCATGCCGAGCCCGACGTTTGCCATGCCGTCCTCAAGCGGGAATATCCAGAAATAGCCGGGCAAAAGCGATTTGACAAGATGTATTTCTATGCGGTCCGTCATGCCGGTTACGCCGCTATAATACTGCCGTGTCCCGACGATGAAATGCTCAGGTGGGTTCTTATTCAACCCGAATTTCTGCGCCACCAAGCTGTTTGCGCCGTCCGCCGCCAGAACAATCTCTGCACGGTATTCTCCAGACGGCCCTTTCACTCCTCTAACCTGGCCGTTATCAATTATAAGATCCGTTACCTGGAATATCCTGAACTGCGCCCATTTCAGCATGCAGTTGTGCAGGTATTCGTCGAACACCGCCCGCCTGTGGCAAAAGCCTGGGGAAAGCTTGTCGCGAGTTGTTATGTCCACGTGCGCCGTTGCGCCGTTCGGGCTGCTCAAAGTAATGCCGTAAATAGGATGACCCGGCAGCTTGCGGTAGCCCTCTTCTACGCCGAGTTCGCGCATTATGTTTGCGGCTTTGCGCCCCTGCGCGTCGCCGCATATCTTGTCGCGCGGAAAGCCTGCCTTGTCAACAACGAGAACCTTTTTGCCCGCCTGGCCAAGGTACATTGCTGCCGTAGCGCCTGCGGGACCGCTCCCTATTACAATTACATCAAAGTCCATACCGTCTTCTATGGTAAAAACGTTTAAAAAGGTTCACATCTTTTAAAAATTTTTAAAAGTTACTTGAGGTTTTTGTATACTTTATATACATTACATGCAAAGTATGCATTGTATATGTCTAATGACGAGACTACAGTAAGGCTCTCGAAGAGAACGAAGAAAATAGTAGAGGAACTGGGAACTCTTTCTGATACTTTCGACTCTGTCATACTGCGCATGGCAGAGCATTACAAAAAATGCAAGAGGTTGAAAAGAAATGGTGCGCCTTGACCGCATAACGATGCAGGGTTTCAAGTCATTTGCAAACCGCGTTACGATA
>DATDYJ010000087.1:0-9117 GCA_035289025.1 archaeon | reverse complement strand
GAAGCTTGTATGGACCATGCAGCTATGATGGGCAGCCGAGTTGTTGCGCCGTTTTTTGCAACTGATGCGTTTAAGCAGCACGTAGCCAGAGAATACAATGCTTTTGTGCCTGAATCAGAACGAGATTTTTCTACTTTCTTGAAGAAAGCTTAGTTTAGGAATTTTATTCCACTACAACAGGCATGCGGTTGTGCAGGCCCTTTACCATACTTGAGATGTCGTCCAGCTTGCGCTCCAGCCGCTCCACTCGGCTCCCGAGCGGTGCAAGGTCCGGCGATTCCATTGTTCTGAGCCGTCTGTTTATTTCCGCCACTTCGCGCATATATTCCTCGCGCGCCACGATATTCGGCAGTTTCCTGTCCATCGACTTTGCAAAATCATTAAGCTGTTGCGTTAGCAACTTGACACTTGTCATCTTGACGTTCTTTTCCATATCATGTATGCGGCTGCCAAGCCCCGCCAGTTCTTCCACGTGGCTTATCCCGTCAAGCTTGTCCCTTGCCTCGCGTAGTGACATGTCCATCTCGTGCATTCTCTTGTCCATGGCAAGACGGAGCGCCGCTTCGTTATCCAGCACGTGCCGTGCATTTTCCAAATCTTCCTCCAGCTTGGTATATTGCGGCGTGTGCACGTGCCTGCGTACGTACTCTTCTATCTGCTTGTCATCCTGCAGCGTAACGCGCGCTATCTGCTCTTCCAGCTGGTTTATTTTGTGCCTTATTTCCTCGGCCATCTTGCTGTCGCCCGTAGCCAGCGACACGGCGTCAGCCACTTCTGCGTATTTCTTTTCCGCCGCCATCCTGTTGACGGCTTCCTTATCCAGAAGGTGCCGCACGTTAGCTGTTTCCTCTTCCAGCCGTCTTACAGCGTCATTATCAAATCCAAGCTTGTGCTCTTCCACGTTGCGCATCCTTCTCTCGAGATCTTCGCGCATTTTCTTTGTGGCATCTTCCGTGAATTTTTGCAGAGCCGTCTTGTGCTCATCCGCCATCTTCATCCTGCGCTCCACTGATTCGACCAGCCTCTTGACCTCGTCCTTTTCTGCTATCTCCAGCTGCTTCACGCGGCGGTCCATCTCGTCGCGAAGTTTGTTGACGGATAAGTTATAGCTGCCGTCGAACTTCCCGACTTCCTTGTTGAGCATGTTTCTGTGGTCGTCCATCTCGTCGTAAATTTTCTTGAACTCCGTTGCCTGCCTCTGCGTAAGCATAAGGTTAACGCCGTTTATTTTCTCCTCAAGCAGTGACCGCGTCTTGTGGAACTCTTCCATGTCCCTCTTCATCGCAGCCGCTTCGTCCTTCAGCTGCCCCTCAACCTGGTCGTAAATTTTCTTGAAGTCCTCGCCTTCTTTCTTTGAAACTCGTGCCTCAACGGCATGCATTCTTTCCTCAAGCTCCGCCCTCACGCGCCCGAGGGAAGAAGTCTCGTTCCTGATTTGCTTGTCGATTTCGTCGTAAATTTTCTTGGAATTCTCGTTCTCTTTGTTGGTCAGCCGCAGCTCAACCCCGTGCATTCTCGTTTCGAGACCGTGACGCACGCGTCCGAATTCTTCCATGTCTCTCTTCATGGCATCGACCACGGACGCATTTTCTGCCTTGAGTCTCTTTGACACGTCGTCGGATAGCTGCCTGAATCCCTCGTTCTCCTTGTTGGACAATCTGGTTTCCATGCCCTTCATCCGTATTTCCAGATTATTCCGTGCGTGTTCGAAATTTTCAACCAGCTTCTTTATCGAATCCGCTTCCGCGTGGAACTGCCCGCCTATGTCGTCATATATTTTTTTGAACTCCTCGGCGTCCCGCTTGACCATGCGTTCGTCAATCAGCCTTAGCCGCGAGTCGACGTCCTTTGCAATATTAGAAAGGTCGCTGCGCAGCCGCGTCGGATCGTCCTGCTCCACTTTGGCGACGCGTTTCTCCAGTTCCCTTGCAAATTTTATTCCGCGTTCAACCTCGTCTATCTGGTTCTTCATCCCCAGAGCCTGGTTCAGCTTGCGGTCAACGCTTTCTATTTTCTCCCGCACATCGTCGGTGTTTGCCGACGCTGCGATTTCGTCGATGTCGTCCTTTACCTTGTTGAGCTTGCCTTCGATAAAATGCAGCCTTGGCACTATCTCGTGCCTGAAGTCGTCGAATTCCTTGCGCACAGTGCTCACCGAACCGCCGACTTTCTGCTCGACCTTGCTGCTGTCGACTACGCGTATATTTGCCACGTTCTCCTCCAGCTTGCCGATACGCCCGCTTATTCTTTCCTCGAAATCGTCTAGGCTCTTCAGTTTTATCGGGGAAACGTGTCTTTCGTTGGTAACAGAATCAAGCTTCTTGCGCAGGTCTTCAAGTTCTTCCGTAAAGTTCTTGGACATCAGCGGTTCGTCTGTGTGAATATTACTTAATTTATCGTTTACCTGCTTTTCCAGTTTCGCGTTCTGCTGCTTTACGTACTCGGCAATCGCACGTACCGAGTCTTCAACTTCCTTTAGCCGTTTGTCGTTAGCCATTATCAGTGCCTCAGTATATCCTGGATGTCGGAGAGCAGGTGTGATTCCACGTGCTCCATTTCCTTCTGGCCCCTTCTCTCAAGCAGCGCCTCCAGAGTCCGTATCCGCTTCTCAAGTTCCTTGATATTATCATGCACGCCCGATTTTATCTGTTTTTCCGACTGATTCAGCGGCCTCTCTTCGAGCGCCTTTATTTTTTCTTCGAGCTGCGCTATCTTCGCATCAGCGCCGTCTGTCGGCACCTCAGTATTATTATGAGCCCTTCCGAGTTCCTCCTCGATTCTTGTAAGCCGGGCAGCCGCATCGGGCACGCTTGGCGCAAGGCCGAAATCAATCGACGTTTCGCCGACTTTTTCGCGTATTTTCGTCGTCTCAAGCTGCAAAAGAAGCATAAGGTCTTCCATCTCCTGCAGCCGCTCTTCCGTACTGTATTCCTCGTGCGGCTTTACCTGGTCAAGCCGTTTCTCTATCTCGCTGAATACAAGCTTCAGCCTCTCTTCCAGCCCGTTTATGCGCTGGTCTATCTCAAAAATCTTGTCGGGCGAAACGTTTATCTTGTCCATAGAACCACGTATTAATTATCTAGGGTTTACGTAATATATATAGCTCTGCTATCAGGCAGAGCGATACAGGCAAGGCAATCCTTGTCATGTATAGTTCTCCAAGGAAACTTTACGGGTGAAATTTGATTCACCGGGTACGGTTTCTCATGACGGGACGCGTGATTTTTTTATTTGAAGAAGGTTTTTTTCGTTTCTTTGGGGTTAGTCTTGGCACCGTAAGCTTTGGCCGTGAATGTGCCACACTATGCATAGGTTTTGAATGCGCCGATGCGTCCGAGCGCCTGATTTTTGGCTTTGTTTTTTGATCCAATACATATCGATGGATGTGTCTTTGTTCTAATTTTGGTTTCCGCCTTGGCATATGATGTTTCCTTATTTTTCCCTTCGGCAATGAAAACTTTGTAAAATCATGCCTTAGCCAGAACACCCAGAGCACGAGTATTACCAGTATAAGCCCCCAGCTCCACACCACGGTATGCACGAGATTATAGTGCGCAAGGTCGAAAGTCCTCACGTAGAAAAACATGAAGAATATCCTGAACAAATTTATGACATATATTAAGGGTATCAGGAGAAGCCCGTACGCCTTGCGCCGCATAGGCAGATCCGTGGCCATGACCAGAGCGAAGAAGGCCAGCATGCTCTTCCAGCCCGTGCAGTCCCAGTTTATCAGCGCGCCCCATGTTCCGTTCTTTACGGGTATCGAGATGAGATATCCGTTTATAGCAGGATTCGCGCCGACGTAGTTCAGCAAACCGTAAACCAGGTTGGCTGTCATCTGCTGCAGCTCGACAAACCGCCACTCCAGTATGATTATGACGTAAAGCGGTATGGCTATCAGGTTGAATTTAACGAGAAACTTGAGCACCTTGAGCAGTTTTCTGTCATGGGAGTCCATGAATTACCATTGTAATGCGCGGTATTTTAAGATTCAGCCGGAGGGCTTAAGCAAATCGTCTATCAAATCTTTGTATGCAGTGTTTGCAGGATCTTCCAGAGCCGCATGCAGGTAGCCATCAAAAACCCAGTCGGCTGCACGGTCGGTGAGGTCCTGGGAAGAATAGACTTCTGGGTGTGTTTCCCTCATGAGCCTGTCTATTTCAAGTATCTCCGTTTCGAACCGCGTGTAAAGCAGCGGATTTGGATCTATGCTGTCAGCAAAGGCACCCGGCTCTTGGGAAATTTTCCTGTAAACCGCAGCACCGAGATTTCGCATCGTTGTCTCGTCAACAGAAAAATACAAAGCATCCTGCCGACATCGCGGCAATTCAATATCAGCCATAAAGAATGAATTTCAGAAAAGCTTAAGAACAAATCAGACTTTCTTTCCTTTTATTACCCGGTAGGTGCCGAATTCCCATACAGTGACTTCATCGCCCTCGACAAGCTGGACATCGAAATCTTCGGGTATTGTTGCGTCGTAAGTGTTATAATCTGTCATGTCCATGAGCTGGGCGTTCTTTCCTGAAAGCGATATGACCTGCGCTGTCTTCTTTTCTATTATCGGCACGTCCATCTTGGTGTCGCCCGGCCTTACTATGATCTTCTTGACGTCCGTGAACAGCCCGCGGGCTGACAGCCTTGCCTTGGCGGCCCCGTGCTTGCCCGACTTGCTCTTCTGCACTTTTTCAACAACGCACGGCACATCGTCAATTAGAACGTAAGAACCCTGCTTCAGATTTTTGATTTCTGTTGATTTCTTTTCCATTTTTAAATCACTAATATATTTTCATTTCTGGATTTTAAAAGAAATGCGAAGCATTTCATCGGCTACTAATTAGCAGTAACGTATATAAAAATGCAGAAAACTCAGAAACGCGCTTGGTTGTTAATCATGCCGTAGTATCTGCCGACTGTTCTGTTTATTTGCTCCGCAGTTTCCTCGGGGGCGTTAAAATCTACAGTCAGTACTCTGGTAGTATTGCCCGCGGCTGCGCCTGTAAGGATCAGCCTGAAATCTCCGCTGTCCATTTGGTGCATCCAGGTGTTGTGGAATGATAAGGCTTGACTACGAACAGGTGCATCGGGGAATAACGGGGCAGCATACTTTTCCAGAAACTCTCTAGCTTCGTCACCGTTATAGCCACAAAATAGATTCTGGCCTGCAATGTGATAGTGCAAATCTTCGCGACAGTCATGGCTCGGATATCTTTTCATATTGTCGGTAGTTCTGATTACGTGCGGTGCGGGCATATGGTACGGACCCCAAGTCCCTAACATCGTGCCGTCGAGAAATTTTCGTAACTGCATATCTTCCGGTTTTTCGCCTCTCATCAGTGCGCCCAGCTTTGCGTAACCGTACACATCATTCAGGAAACATTCAGTTGATGAAACCATACGGGCTATATGCCGGTTAACTATAAAAGTATTACTTTGAGAATTACCCGTCCCGTTCAACAACAAACTTCACATCAGTATCCATGACAGTCTTCTTGCCGGCAAAACGGCTGACCTTAACAGCGTGCTCCGACATCTCAACGCCCTTTTCCTCTATAATCTCCCTGCATTCCTCCAGGGCCTCTTTTGATATTCGTTTCACGCCGTTTTTCTTGGCGATCCGCTCGAACGTAAGCAGCGACAGCATGATTATTAGTTGTATGCCAAGTATAAAATAATATGAATCGCTCCGTCGTCTGGCTGATTGCCGCGAATGCTGTTGTTTTTATTATCCAGAATCTGGTCGGCGGCTTTACAGGCGCATTCGTTCTCCATGATATAGCGCAAAACCCGTATACCATAATATCATCAATGTTTCTCCACGGCTCCGTATTCCATCTTCTGAGCAACATGTTCGCCCTCTTTCTGTTCGGTCTGCTGCTTGAGCACGAAATAGGCACAAAGAAATTTCTCGCCGTTTATTTCTCGTCGGGTATAATAGCAGGAGTTGCAGGATCGTTTCTCTACGTCTCGCTGCTAGGCGCGTCCGGCGCGATCTTCGGTATTATGGGATATCTGGCAGCTATCCGTCCCCGCTTAACCGTCTGGACGTACGGCGTGCCGATGCCAATGGCCGTAGCAGCCGCGTTCTGGCTTGTTCTTGACGCGGCAGGCGTCTTTTATCCCAGTGACATAGCCAACCTTTCCCATATAGCAGGTCTTCTGTTCGGTGCGGCTCTTGGTTTGTATTCTATAAGGAACAGGCCAAAGCAGGACAAGCAAAAACGCCGTTACGTCAGCGAGGAAGACTTCAGAAAGTGGGAAGATGTCTGGATGGGTAGAGAGAAAACATAAAATATGTCAAAATCGCCATAAAGTTCGGAATTCTGTATTTAATAGCCGCACGTCATAGCGGCATTGTTGCAGGAAGTGTGCTAAAATGATATGTTGCGTGTTTGTGGCTACTAAAAATTACATCGATAAGTATTGTATATGGCAAAATGTGTGTTTTGCAATGATAGAAGACAGTTTCCTCTCATACAAATTGGCGACGAAGGTATTTGCACAATATGTTTAAGCGATTTGAAAAGAGTTTTGAAAGAAAATACAATATAAGTTAGGCAAAATTAATTATCTGTCTTTGTTGTTGATGTCTCTAAGATGATGTTGAAGGAAAATCAGGCATCATGTCATCGTTGCTCTTTCTACCAATAAAGAATATCTTCCGGCTTCCACAACCAAAGCAACATAGATTGGGTGGCTTTATAGTATGAGCGGGTGTATCAGCCCGGACTTGCCATCTGCCCTTACAATCCTCGCATTCAAAATCAAGAATATTTACTGCGTCATGCGTCATCTTCTTCAGTCCTATAAAGTTCGATTGTTTCTATCATTCTTTTTTCAAGCGTGGGACTAATTCCAACTGTGATTGGATGACCATTCACTACTATCAAAGGAACAGCAATTACAGGATTTTGTTTTACTCCGTGCTTTTTTTCGAGTTGCATAATGTAGTTCTCTAATCTTTTTTCATTCTCAGGCACGCCGATATCAAGAATATGCACTTCAACGTCTTCTCCAGAAGCTTCTATTGCCTGTCTTATCTGCGCATCTACATCTTTTACGTATCTATCCCATTTAGCAGAAAAGACTTCTATGAGCATTCTATTATCTTACACACACCGCTTTAAATTTCTATGGCGGTTTTAGTGTTGTGATTGCTCGGTAATGCTTGTTTTATCAGTCCTAACCACCTATTCTGTGGTAGGTTAAGGTTTTCTATCATCTGTGTTTTGTGTTTGCATCTTATTCCTCTCCATTAACAGTTATTAATGATTATTAATGTGATAAACTACTTAAAGCTATTTGTTAATAGTTATTAACAGGTGTTAATAATGGCTAAGAAGTTAATCCTTGACGTTGATGACAAGCTCTGGAATGAAGTCCTGAAATTCAAGATAGATTCCGGTGCGAAAAACAACAATGATGCAGTTGTCACGCTGATCAAGAAGGCCTTGAAGAATTAGGATACTTCTTGTTCAGGTAATCCGCAATTATCCATCTGGCAACAATAGGTCTTGTTGCGCCTAAAGTCCCTTCTTCTATTAACTTGTCCAAAAATGCTAACTGTTTCTTGGACAGTGTTACCCAGACTCTTTCGTTTTTTGCCATAGAAGAAATCTGTGCAAAAAAGCACAAAAACGTGATGAAATAGTAGTTTTCTTCACATGCTCATGATATCTTTATATGATAAAATATCATAGTTATGTCTCGGTGAGGTCATGAAAATAAACATCAAACTTGTTCAAGGGAAAAGCGAAATGACTGTTGAAGGTCAAAACGCTAAAGAAATAATTGATAGTCTTGATGACATACAAACAATAATTGAAAAGATTTCAGGCATGTCGTCAATGGGCGTTCCTGTTGTTACTACATCTACTTCACAAGGAAGCAATCAATTTCTTAATGTAAGTGCTTCAGAATTGATGTCTCAAACAAAACCTCGCAACATATCTGACAAGATTATTTTGATGGTGTATTACCTATGGCAAACAGGGACTCAAACAGTCCATGCAAACGACATGGCCTCTATTTTCAAACAAGTGCTTGAGCCGCCGGCTAAGAATTGGGGTGTGATGCTGAATAACCTTGTAACAAAGGGATTTCTGACAACAGCAGCGAAGAAAGATAATATCCGAGCATGGTCTATTACAAGGACAGGTATGGATCACGTAGAAAAGAATCTATTGAAAAAGGATGCAGAAAAATAACAGGGGTTTGTTAGGATTAGATAGACTATACATATAGAGGGGAGAAAAATAATATTTCTTGTCCACAACGGCCTCGAAACTGACGTGGACAAGCAGTGGGGCAGGAATTGCATAAGTCCGCCGGTTACATCGTCGGTAAATTGCAGCCTGCCTCATTTGCCTTTATTAAACTCATCAAATTGCTATTATTACGCATAGCTAACTATAAAACCTTGTTAGCCTAACATAGTTTCCAGCAACAAATATGCACCAAATCGGGCTATAAGTGCATAAAACAGCACTTTATGCAACAGTGCCGTCATAGCATAGGTATTTAAATACCACTGTTTCAAATGGAGAAATCTTTAAATACTTTACTGCTGAAAGTATCAGGTTGGCTCCGATGGACTAGTAACTATCGTAGTGTAACAAAAATCATAGTTGAGGTGTGTTTGTATGGATAAGTGTCCTGAATGTGGTTCAAAGCATTTCTACAGAGATCCTGAAAAGGCCGAGCGCGTGTGCGCAAAGTGCGGTCTAGTCATGGAAGAATCAATGGTTGACACAGGTCAGGAATGGCGCGCATTCGATCACGACCAGAAAGTCAAAAGAGCGCGCACCGGAGCCCCGCTGACACACAAGCGTCACGACAAGGGCCTTACCACAGAAATAGGCAAAGGCACGACAGAATTGTTCAAAGTGCCTGCCAAGAAACGTTCTCAGTTCTTTAGAATAAGAAAGTGGCAGAAGCGTCTGCTTACCAGCAAGGATCGCAACATGAGCTTTGCTTTATCCGAGCTACAGCGTCTCATTTCGTTCCTTGGTTTGCCAAAAACTTTACACGAGGAAGTTGCAAAACTTTACGAAAAGGCTTTGCAGAAGAGTTTGGTAAGAGGAAGATCTATAGAATCGATTATAGCTGCACTAGTCT
>DATDYJ010000086.1:0-7374 GCA_035289025.1 archaeon | reverse complement strand
GCGCCGGGTATCTGCCCCATTGTATTCGCAAAATTCTGGACCGTGGTCATAATACCGATCTGGCCGTTGCTTGCGCCCAGCGCGAGCGCGAGCGGCGTTATAAAAGTAGTAGTTATGCTGGACGACGACGCGTTGAACATGCCTTCGGCAGTTGAGGCGCGCAGACTAGAACGCACTTTTTTCTCGTGGTGCCTCTTTATCATCCCGGGTGTGGGCGGCGTGACCTTTATCGTTACGGTTACTTCACCCTGATCGGTCTCAAGAGTGACTTTTTTCTTCTCGACCATGAATATTATTTGCCGTTGTGCCTGTAATAAAGATGTTTATCCGGCAAATATCATCCCTCACCAAACTATCTATTACGTGTAGTCTCTGCGCAGAGGTGACTGGACAAAAACGAGAGAAATATAAACACTAAGCGCGATGATATCTTACTGACAATATCTGGTGTGAAAATATTCTAGTGGGGGTTAAATTATGAAAAAGTATATATTTGCGATCATTTTGCTGGCGGCGGTATCATTTGCCCAGTCGTCGGACAAGGTTGTACTCGTAAGCGACGTGACATCGGTTGACATGTTTATCGCAAAGGCTGCCGGCGAGAAGACGGGCGTGCCGGTGCTCGTGCTGGAAAACGGCACGATGGACGACGGCACGCGCGCGGAGCTTATCAGCCTGAGCGCGAAAACAGTGTATCTTGTAGGCGGACCTGCGGTAATAGGCATGGCGGCTGAGACGGAGCTTCAGGTAAAATACACCGTGGTAAGACTATGGGGCTACGAGCGGACGGGAACAGCCGTTGCGGTAGCAAGGCATTTCTGGAGCGAGGGCGCGCCGTGCGCCGTAGTGGCGGATGACACGAAGAGCAGCGATGCAGATACAGAGGTGCAGGATGAGGCTTCGGACGAGGCGGCGGACAAAGGGTGCCCGTTCTTCCCGGTACCGAGAGGAACAATCCCGGCAGAGGTGCTGGACGCAATAGGCGATCTTAACATAACAAATGCAACATTCATTGGCAAGGTACCTAATGGCGAGTTCCGATCCAAACTTGCAAAGTTAATAATCAGAGAAATTGTCGGCGACATAAAGAAAATAGAACGCGATATAGACAAGAACGCGACGAGGCTGCTGATAATAGCCGCGCCGGACTGGAAGTACGTGCTGGGACATGCGGGGCATGAAGGCCGGCACACGCTTGTAAGGATAGTAAACAGCACAGACAGCATTCCGGAACTTGTCGCTCTCGTGAATGAGAGAAACCTGACAGACGTCCGCGTGCTTGGCAAGCCCGATCTGGCAGAACAGATAGCCGCACAGCTGAACGCATCCCGTATAGCAGTAAAGAAAATATCAGGCAGCAACGCGGCCGAGAGCGCACGAGAAGCGCTTAAGGAAACAATGAACGAATGGGAAGACAGGCTGAGGGACGCGGCCCAGCACGACATGCAGATGAGGAGCAAAGCGAAAATAAAACTGTCCGAGAGGCTTACAGACCTTCAGGACAAGCTGAACAGCATGGAAGCGGAACTTGCCGAGCGTAACGCCAGCGGCAGAGGCTCAGCGGATCTACAGGCGAAGATAGACGCCGCGCAGAAACAAATTTCTGTAATAAAAGAATACATAGACAGCAGCAACTTTGACACTGCAAGGATACGCATTGACAAGATAATCGGCGAAGTCGAGTCTGCCAGATGGGCAGACAGGGACGCACAGAGAGAGCGCGACGATGTTGCAGAAGAAGAGGCAAGCGTTGAACAAACCCAGCCTGACATCGAGGCGATTGCATCCAAGGTTGCTTCAATAAAGGAAAGGTGCAACTCGGACGCCGTCGGTAATCTTGTTGAAAAGGCAAGGGCACTGAAGCAGGAATACGACAAGACCGAGGATGCGATAAAGAGCGCAAGACTGGCTGTTGAGATACGCAGCTTAGTTGCTCAGGCGAACAGCATCGGCAATCTTTGCGACCGCACCGAGAAGATAGACGACGACTTGGAAACGGGCGCCGGCACGCGCGTGAAGAACGTTGAAGTCGTAAAGGCCAGGATTATTGCAAGGCCTGTCGCCGTTGCAGAAACTTCCTAAAAATTAGAAATTTTTATTTTTTAATCTGCCTGGAAAGCCATCGCGAGTATTTGTCGTTCGGCATGACCGAGATTTTAGTTATGCACGGAATTTTGTAAGGGTGGTTCTTTTCCACGAAACTCTTCACTGCTCTATACATTTTATCTTCCGTCTTGGCTATCATCACGAATTCTTTTTCGTCAACAACTTTTCCTTCCCATTTGTACAAAGAAGAAACAGGAAAAATGTTTGCGCACGCGATGATCTTCTTTTCAAGCAGCTTTTTCGCCAGTTCTTTTGCCCCTTTTTCTGAAGGGTTTGTTATGTATATAAAAATCATTTTTTAATCACCTTTCTTGTTGTCTTGAAGTGCGTTTTTGCCACAAGCGAAAGCGTATTCTCGTCATATTTTTCAAGTATTTTTTTTGCCGTTGCCTCCACATGGGTCGCGCCTTTCGGCAGAATTATTCCGACCTCATTGGATAGAGCGTGCAGCGTCTTTAGAAATTCGTCCCTAGCGATAACGGACGCAGCTGCCACAGCTATGTCTTCCTCACCACGTATCTTCTGTATAAGTTCTTTCTTTTTTGATTTATCGAATAGCATACTTTTCAGAACGCTTTCGTCGGCGAATTTGTCGACAACGATATGATCCACTTCGTACTTTTCTACAATATTTTCCATGACTCTTGCGTGTGCCCAGGCAAGCATTTTGTTGAGGTTCTTGAATTTCTTGTACAACTGGTTGTATTTCTCAGGCGAGATCTTCACTACATCGTATTTGCATATTCGTTTCACTTCTTTTGCCGCCGCCGCCACAGCACGGTCCGACATCTTCTTCGAGTCCTTGACGCCGACACTCTTTAGCTTTGCAGCAGTTGCTTCGTCTATTACCACACCAGCAACAACAAGGTAGCCGAAGTAGTCTCCCTTGCCCGATTCGTCTAAACCTACCCATTTCATTATTTTTATCTACTCCTGATTGTATATAATCCGTATGGGTCTTATAGATTTTCTCTCGGGTAAGCCGAAGCCTGTTAAAATACGCCGCGAGTACGACAGGCTGCGCGAGAAGGTGGACAGGCTGCCGAGCATAGAAAAACGGATAGAGCTTTTGCGCATGCTGGACCAGTTTGAGCCGCAAATCACGATGATGGAGGAGCATCACATGAGCACGTTCGAGATGAAGAAAACGGCGGAATATATTAATTACAACATTAAGCGAATAAGACTGCTCATGAGCGGAGACAAAAACAAAGAGCTAGGCAGAAGGCAGGTGCTGAGATAACGGCGAGCTTTTCAATCTCTCCATAAAGGAATCACGATCAGGCAAATTTGGATATCGCGACAATATAGCACCGACAATCACTGCGTATTGTATTTTTGCAGCCTCGTACAACTGTATTTTTCCCTCTATTCCATCCAAGTAATGTTGGATTGCTATTCTGAGACACTCACTGTCCGACACTTTTACACCAACCAAATCTTGTGTTTCTCAAATATATAAAGTTTTTCCGTATCATTGTTCTATGGGTCTGAAGAAAATAACTAAGTCTGTAAAGACTGCTGTCACAGCAGCAGCATTAATGGAGATGCTTTCCGGTACTGCAAACGGGCAAGGATTCGGCAGAAGATACGGCCCTCCGATAATGCCGCCTGTAGTTATGCCGTTTGCTTATCCTTATAATTTCCCGCTGGCCGGCGTGCCTATACCGTTCGGCGGCTTCCAGGTGGGTTTTGGATGGAACGACCCAAGAGGCAACAGATTTCTCGGCGTAGCGATGAACAACATGTTTTATCCATTCGGTCATCTGCCGCCATGGCTCAGTTACATGGACATCGAATACGCGCAGATGAGAAATGAAATGCGGTTCGGCCCGCCTAACGGCGCCGGTCCCTTTGTTTACGGCACTAATCAGACGCTGCCCGAATTTACGGGTGCGCAGAGAAATCAGGAAGCCATAATGCAGGAGTTCTTCAGAAACATGGAGGAAAAATACGCCTCAACTGCTGCTGAACAACTGAAGCAGGCGGAACAAAACGGCTACGAGAGAGGACTTGCCGCAACCCCCGCAAAACCTATCCACAAGTTTGGTTATGATGTCTGCATAACAAAAGACAGGATGCCTGTGGAAA
The DNA here is from genome assembly GCA_035289025.1 of archaeon. Taxonomy (GTDB): domain Archaea; phylum Aenigmatarchaeota; class Aenigmatarchaeia; order GW2011-AR5; family GW2011-AR5; genus GW2011-AR5. Next base: position 3,177 of record DATDYJ010000086.1, on the reverse strand, counting down.
GCGCATCTCTCATGAACGATTACTTTGCTGCTCTCGGTAATAATGACTTTTCAGCAAGTGTAGAAGGCTCGGGTGCAGGCGCTTTCGTGCAGATAAATGACATCACGGGCGGACTTTACCAGATAAAATTCGACCAGTTCGGCGCCGCAGACTCGATGTCAAAACTAACAGATTATCTTTTTGATACAGCAACCGCACGCCATGGGAAAAATCCAAACAGCATCATGACTTTCTCCCACAGGCCCTACATCGCAGAGGGCTGCAATAGAAAGGACTAATCTATGGCAGAAAAAACGCTTTGGAATTACTTCAATCTCGCCGAAAACAACCCGGATCAGGGCGGGGGAATTCTGTACTGTTTAAGATACGATGAAGACAGAATCAGTGCTCACAGAACGTCAGTTGTCGGCGCGCTGGAATCAATGGGTATTGGATTGAAGGAAGTCGATGAAATTATTTATATCACTACCAGTGGAGTGATGGAACGGGCGGAACAATACAGGGTTCGTGCTCTCCTTGAGGAACTCTCGTGCCTGAACGAGGCAATGGAATACACAGAGGCAGGTTTTAATCAATTCAGCAACGTTCGTCAATTAAAAAACGGGTTGATGTCTGCGTATTTTGGCTTGCTGGAAGAACGTGAAATGGCAGACGCCTATAACATAGTCACGGTAGCTATTCCGCAGATTGTCGGGGATTTGACGCTTGCCGACTGCCAGAGCGGGGTTTTATCTGCGTCAGAAAGACGCGAACTTGCCGAATTAACTAGGTTTGCAAAAAGACAGGATGACCTGTTAAATACGCCGGGCGGGTTTGTGATTGTCGGGTAAGAATGCTCGCATAATTTAAACGCTTAATTCTAACTCTATTGTATGAACGAAATAATCGAAGTAATAAAACTCGTTAAAAAAGCCTCAAAAAACTTCGAGAATACAGCTCTTGCCGACCTGGCAAAAGTGCCGAAAAATTCCTTTCAGGTGCTTGTTTCGTGCATAATTTCCCTGCGAACCAAGGACGAAGTGACTGCGGCTGCATCCAAACGGCTGTTTGATGTTGCGCCGACGCCGGAGAAGTTAGCCATGTTAACGTCAAAGAAAATAGGCTCGCTGATAAAACCGTCAAATTACTACATAACAAAATCAAAACGGATAAAGGAAATTGCGAGACAGATACACCAAAACGGCGATGTTGTGCCGGAGACAATGGAGGATCTGCTCAGGTTCAAAGGTGTCGGACGTAAGACTGCCAACATAGTTCTTGTTTACGGGCATGGGAAACGCTTTCACATACCCGTCGATACGCACGTGCACAGGATACCAAACCGTCTCGGATGGATAAACACGAAGAATCCAGAGCAAACAGAAAAAGAGCTGGAACGCATAATACCGAGACGATACTGGGGCGATTTCAACGATTTGTTCGTCAGCTTTGGCCAGAACATCTGCAAGCCCGTTTCGCCGAAATGCGGCGTATGCCCTGTTTCTAAGTACTGCCGATATTACAGAACTGAATACAAGAAAAACGTTTAAGAGTGTTTTGAATATAGAAAAGTTATGGCTTCTACAGAATCTTACGTGGTTTGTGGTGTTGATGTGTACAGAACACCCGAGATTGCTGCAGATGACGGTGTTGAAATTGATACGTCAAAAAAATTCAGGCTGCACGGCCTTCCTGATATGTTTTTCTCCGGGCGTCATTATAGAATAATTCACCATAACAGCAACTTTTACGACGCACAGACAAGCATCCCGGATTTAAGGGAGGCGTTGATTGAACTCCAGCCCGACAGGGTTTCGGTTCTTGTCCGCCGAGTTCTGGAGCAAAACGATACTGATACTGCGTATGTTCTCACCCCATTGAGTGACAGTGAACTCGATGAGTTAAAATAATAAAATGCAGAAACAGAAAATAAAAGAAAATCCTACTGAATTAGGCCAGATAGACAAGTATAGCCCCGATGACAGCGAAGTTTATCAACTGATGAACGTTGCTGACTACGTAGAGCTTTACGGACTTGCCTTCCCATGCTATTTTGCCGAGCGTTGACGTTGCGATGAATCCGAGCCATGCCCAGGCACCAACCAGTGCGCCTGCTGTCGGAGTTGCCGCGCCCGCGAAAACGACAAACATGCTAAGAACGTATGCCAGGACCAGAGTTCCGATTATGCTTAATACGGTACCTCTCATCATGGCGCTCTTGGCGTTATTCATCTTTATGCCGGCTTCTTTTGCCCATATTGTTCCCAGAACCTTCGGGTGGTAATATACCATACCGAAAACAAAGCTGAAAACAACGCTGGCAACTGCTGCTGTTAGTCCAAATACCATTTTGTTTTACCCCCTATTACAGTGTTATAAAGAAAGGTTCTTAATCTCTGTTTTGTGGGTTAACAAGCCTATTCTACAAAGGCAAAATCTTTATATATAATTAATGTTACTATATAGTAGTAACTAAGGTGTGAAAAATGGTGTGTTACAAAAATGAGGCAGAAAGAAAAGCAGAACAAACCGCACAGGAAAACCTGCAGATCGGCAACTTCTTGGACTCTTTTTACAACGGCGATGTCCTAAGCTGGCACCATGGAGCAAACGACACAGTTGTTGTGAGTTATGTCAGCCGAACCGCAGAAAGCATCCCCAGGGAAAGCATACTGAATGCCGCACGCGTCATGGGACGTCAGCTTGCACGTTATTCCGGTTAGTTCCCGCTGTCAGCTTCCCATTTCCATTCGGCCATGCCGCCTTCCATCGACAATACGTCGTAGCCGTGCTTTGCTAAAATATTGCGGACTGTTTCACTTCTGTGGCCGTGTTCGCATACTGTTACTATATGCCCCTTTGGGAGCTGCGGCATCTTTATCGTAAAGCGGCTTACTGGTATGTTGACTGCGCCCGGTATGTGGCGGCGCCTGTACTCGAACGGCTCGCGCACGTCGATTATCATGACGCGCTCGCCCGCTATCAGTTTCTTGTGAACTTCTTCGGGTGTGATTTCTGTTTGCATTCTTACTGAATGGACGCAGAAGTTAAATACGATCTCTCTTCATTTTCTGTGATTTTTCTGATTGGCTTTGCTACTGCGAATAACTGGTGAAATTTCGCAGAAATTCATGACACTTGAACGATTGATCCGTTTGCCATAGCCCACAGGACAATGCACATGGGTTTCTATGTGCT
>DATDYJ010000085.1:0-4922 GCA_035289025.1 archaeon | reverse complement strand
TGACCCATATCGATCATATTAGCGTACATACCGCTCCCTTTTTCGCATCTGTCTTGTCCACACATATCCGGTTCACCTGTTACTACTATATGGTTACAGGTAGTATATAAAGATTGCGGTAAGCCCTCCATAAAAAGATTTTGATGATATTTCTCGACATGATAGGCATATTCGGAGGATCAGGATTTTACTCGCTGCTCGACAGCGCTGAAGTCGTGGAGAAGGATACGCCGTTCGGCAAGCCTTCGTCGCCTATAACCATCGGCACGATCGGGCGGCAGGAAGTGGCATTTATTGCGCGCCACGGTCCGCACCACGAATACCCGCCGCACAAAATACCTTACCTTGCTAATCTTTACGCCTTCCGTGAGCTCGGCGTCACGCGCGTTATCGCGCCCAGCGCCGTCGGCTCGCTCAAACCCGAGATAAAACCGGGCGATTTCGTCGTGGCAGACCAGTTCGTCAATTTCACTAAACGCGACGACACGTTTTTCAACGAGTTGCCGGTTACCCACGTAAGCGCCGCCGACCCGTACTGCCCGGAGCTGCGAAATATAATTCTCGGGATGGCAAAGCACTTGCAGATGCCTGTGCATGACCGCGGCACTATAATTGTCGTGGACGGCCCGCGTTTCGCAACGCGCGCTGAAAGTAATTTTTACAAATCGCTCGGGGACATAATAAACATGACGCAGTATCCCGAGGTTATCCTTGCTCGGGAAATGGAAATGTGCTACGTAAACATATCGCTTGTAACGGATTACGATGCCGGAATAAAGGGCGAAACCGACCCTGTGTCGGCCGCCGAAGTAAGCAGTGTTTTCAGAAACAATCTTGCAAAGATGAAGCGGCTTGTTCTTGACTGCATACCGAACATACCAGACCAGCGCAGCTGCAAATGCAAGAATGCTCTTGATGAAGCAAGATTTTAGTTTTTGCTCGCAAGCTCTATTTTCTTTATGTCGTAGACGCCTTTTTTGCCGTCCCAGTTTGATTCGGCCCACTGCACGTCTATTTTGCGTATGAACAGCGGGCAGTCAAGAACAAACGTGTCGTACTCGCCGCCTTCGCCGGCTACATTTATCCCGTGCTTCTTGTTTAGCTTTACCAGTTCGTTTATCGACTCGGCATCAAGCTTCCTGCCCAGCCAGTCTTTTGTAAGCGGGTATGTTGCAGAGACAAACAGCACGTTAAAACCGCTGTTTATCATATCCGTCATGTAGTCCTTAGCATCCAAGTGCCACAGCGGCGCTATCGGCAATAATCCCAGTCGTTTGCAAAGCGCGTCTATTTCCATTTTCTTGTTGTTGCTGGCCACCGAGCCGAATACGATGCCGTCCACCTCGTCGCGTATAGCGCCCAGTATCTCCTCGAGCGCCCCGAATTCATCGTCCTTTGAATGCTTTTCGAGGAGCGGTATGCCCATCATAGCGGCCTGCTGGCGTACTATGTGCGAGTTCGGTTCGCTGAAGAAACCGTCAGAAACAATAGATATCAGATATTCTATATCATTTTCCTTGCTGGCGAGGTACGCAGCGTAAATCGAGTCTTTTCCGCCTGATATTATTGCTGCTAATTTCATGTTATCACTTCTTTTTGGCAGATTTTTTCGATTTTATTATTTCCTTCACTCTTAATTTTTTCAATTCGTTAAGATTTTTTACAGTTATCTCCGGAAATAATACAGATTCAAAGCTGCAGCTTTTGCACCGCCACTTCCGGTCACCAAGCGCAAACGCAAGTTTTTCCATCTCGACATTAGGGCTGTTGCATCTCGGGCATATGCGCACATGCATGTTAAGGAATTGCCAGGAGAATTTAAGAATTAATGCAGAAACGACCTGTGCATGCGCCTTAAATTTACTGCCCGTAAATTGTCACTACTACCTCTCTTTCGCGGTTGACGACGTCGAATTCGAACAGTATTATGTTCTGCCACGAGCCCACCATTGGCTTGCCGTCGGCTACAGGGATCGTTATATTATTGCCTATCATCGCCGCCCGCAGGTGCGACTTTGCATTCTCAGGATGTTGGTACAGGTGCTCATCGGGCGCCATTGTCGCCAGCAGCTTGCGGAAGTCCTCTATCAGCATCCTGTCGTTTTCGTTGAGCATTACGCCTGCCGTGGTGCCCTTGACAAACACATTACACAGCCCGTCCCGTATCTTGCTCTCTTCTATTATCTTTGCAACGCGCTCCGTCACGTCCTGGAAGCTGTCGGTTTTTGTGTGCAGGTATATTACGTCTCGGTACAGCATGAGAATCTAGTATTTAAATGTTTTCCAGCATATTTAAATACCGCCTTTAAAAGGGGTAAAAACATGATTTTCTGAAGACAGGGGGAATTTTTGTGGCCGAGAAAATAAAAATAGAAAACGTAGTTGCGTCTACTGATATAAAAAAGATAATTTCTCTTGACAAGCTGCTTAACGTGCTTGAATCCAGCGAATACGAGCCCGAGCAGTTCCCAGGTCTGGTGTACAGGCTGGACAACCCGAAAGTGGCCACATTGATATTCCGTTCAGGCAAAATAATCTGCGTTGGCGCCCGCAGCACCGCAGCGGCCAAGGAAGCTCTGAAAAAGACAGTCCGTAATATTAAGAAGATAGGCATCCGCTTCAACGAAGAAAACCTGAAAGTAAAGATAGAAAACATCGTAGTTGCGGTGAACCTCGGCAAAGACCTGAACCTCGACCAGCTTGCATTCCAATTGGAAAACAGCGAATACGAGCCCGAGCAGTTCCCGGGCCTCGTCTACCGTATTTACGACCCGAAAGTTGCATTCCTTCTATTCAGCAGCGGCCGCGTGGTATGCGCAGGCGCCAAGAGCCTCGACAGCGTAAAGAAAGCCGTCGCAAAGCTTGAAGCGACACTGAAAAGTTTGAAGAGTTAAGCAGTTTGCTGTTCTGGGAAGAGACTCTTCCAGTCAAAATACATTTCCAGATCCCGCGCCATAAATCGGCGATCAGATTGGCGCGCTCTTTCCTGTACTTCTTTCAATTCATTAAAGGAGAAAAGACATGCTCCTGGCAAATCGTCTGCTGTAAAAGTTATTCCGTCATGACCATTATGCACAGCATCAACAATCATCCGATAAGCAGTTCTGTATTGGCCTAAATCTATGTAGCTTCTTTTAGGCGCAAAAATTGGGGACATTGACGCACCAACAAGGCCGCAGTGTCCGAATTTAGGAATTCCGCCAAAAACTTCTTCACATCTACCTTCTGGCACGTATCCAACTCCTTCCATGAATTTGTCAACTGCGTCTAAATATCTGCGAGAAATAACTTCAAACATTAGTAAATTATTGTCAAGACACCTTTTTATTTCTGTTCTGTAATTTTCCTGCACTGCAATCTGTCGCCTTTATTGAGTTTTTCCACAGGAAGCAGTGGAAATGCACCCCCTTTTGCTTAAAATACACTCACGTTGTTTTCTTTCTATGGAGCTCCAGGAAAAATTCGAAAAATTCATACGCGAATATTACTATCCCGAATTAGTCAGGTGTATGAAAGAGGACAGAGCGCTTATAGTTGATTATTCTTTTCTTGACAGGTTTGATTCTATTCTGGCTGATGAGCTTCTGCAGTCTCCTGACCGTCTAATCAAAGCGTTCAATCTGGCAGCTATTGCAGTTTCAGGCAGCGACGACCGTATCAATGTTCGTATACGCAACCTGCCTGAAAGCCGTCGTATACGTATACGCAACCTTCGAGCCGTTCACCTCAACCAACTTTGGTCGGTAAATGCAACAATTCGTGCGGCTACGGAAGTAAAGCCGCAGATATTCGAGGCCATATTCGAATGCCCCGACTGCAAGACGCGCATATCAGTTGCGCAGGAATCAAAGCTTTTGCAAAAGCCTTCTGTGTGTGAGTGCGGAAGAAGAGGAGACTTCAATATTATCGAAAAGAAAATGATCGATGTCAGAAGGCTGAACGCGCAGGAACCTTTCGAGGTGACAAGCGGCGAGCAGCCCGGGGAGATAAGCCTTGTTCTGAAAGAAGATATGACAACGCCAAGGATGCAGAAGAAAACAGATCCCGGTGCCAATCTTACAATAACCGGCATTCTACGGGAGATCCCAAAACACATCAAAGGCAAGCAGAGTGTTAACATGGACACTTTCCTCGAGGCGAATCACGTCGAGACAAGCCAGGCCGAGTATGAAGAGTTAGAAATCACGCAGGAAGAAGAACGCCAGATACGCGAACTTGCTGCAAGCCCTGAAGTTTACGACAAAATACGCGCATCGATTGCGCCTGGTATCTACGGCTTTGAAGACATAAAAGACGCCGTGGCATTGCAGCTCTTCGGCGGCATCGCGCACGTTCTGCCTGACGGCAACAGGATACGCGGCAATATTCACATTCTTATTACAGGCGACCCCGGTGTCGGAAAGACACAGATGTTAAAGCTGGCAGCATCGATTGTGCCGCGCGGCAGATACGTTTCAGGCAGCGGAGTTTCCGGAGCAGGTCTTACGGCCACCGTTGTAAAGAACGAAGAGCTCGGCGGCTGGATGCTGGAAGCGGGCGCACTGATATTATGCAACAAGGGTCTCATCGCTATAGACGAATTCGACAAGATGAACAAGGACGATCAGATTGCTATGCACGAGGCAACGTCTGTTGAGACAGTAAGCATAGCAAAGGCGTCCATCATAGCTACGCTACCCGCGCAAACAGCCGTGCTAGCCGGAGCCAATCCAAAGTTCGGCAGATTCGACCCGTACACATCTATAGGCGAGCAGATAATGATTCCCGAAACTTTGTTGTCACGTTTCGATTTGAAATTCGCGCTGTTCGACCGTCCCAACAAGGCAACGGACGAAATGCTCGCAACACACATAATAATGTCCAGAACCACGCCCGATTTAGTCACACCGGCAATACCAACCAATCTGTTGCGCAAATACATC
>DATDYJ010000084.1:0-6211 GCA_035289025.1 archaeon | reverse complement strand
CTTGAATGAAAATGTAAGAATTTCATTGAGTTTTCCAGTTGTACCTATCTCCTCTTTCATTTCGCGGTGTGCTGCTTCTTCATAGCTCTCGCCAGAATCTACATGGCCTGAAACAGAAGTTGTCCAAAGACCTGGATACAGGTCTTTTTTCATGCTGCGCTTCTGGAGAAGTATTTCTTTTTTCGAGTTTGTTACAATTATGTATATCGCGCGGTGCATCAGACCTTTTTTGTGGCATTCATCGCGAGAAGCACGTCCAATAACGTGATCGTTCTCGTCTATCACGTCAAAATATTCTGTCATAATCAGAACAAATGATCGTCCACAATGCGCGCTGCGTCGCCCGGCTTGCATAGAATCGTCTTCTTTATGCTGTCAAGATTTTCCAGACGCCTTTGTATTTCATGAATGTCTTTCTCAAGACACAGAATCTTTACCTGGGGTCCTGCGTCCATAGTGAAGTATGATTCCAGTCCGTCTTCTCGCCACTGCATTACTGAATGCATCACTGCCACCGTTGCAGGCGTCCAGTATATTATTGACGGGGTTGTAGTCATCATCGTTGCGTGCATCTTCAGAGCATTCTTTTCAGCAGTGCTGCCTACTGCTGTGAAGTCTTTGTGTTTTATCCCATTTCTTACAGCATCCAGATCAGCATCAACACTCTTCAGCCAGCCTTCGTAAAACGGGCAGTTTGCAACCGTCTGTGCCATACCTGCACGGCTGCTCACAGGTTTCATTGATTCACTTACTATACAGGCGAGCATTCGGAATTCAGGCCAGTGATTCTTTGGGCCAATGCTTTCAGCATAACTATCTGTGCCGTCATCTTTGTGTCCCTTGTGCCATTCGGCGAAACCCTCGCAGAAAGATCTGCTCGCTGAGCCTGAGCCCATCCTTGCAAGCATTGTAAGTTCGCGCTCGCTCAGATGAAGACCGGCTGCTTTGGTTGCCGCCAGAGTAAGTGCAGCTAAACCTGATGCGCTGCTTGCAAGACCTGCCGCAACAGGAAAATTGCTTTCAGAAATTATCTTGGCTTTCTGATGTACGCCAGCTATTTTCCTTATACGCTCGACATGGCCGAGCACGTCTTTCTCATCCTTCTTGAGTTCCTCATCGTTAACAAGTATTGTATCCTCATGATATTTGTCAGAAAATTCTATCGTAGTTTTAGTATGAAGGCCGTCGCACGTCATTGAAATGCTGGAGTTGAAGGGCAAAATCAAGTCTTTGTTTCTCTTGCCCCAGTATTTCACAAGTGCTATGTTGGCATTTGCCACTGCTGTTGCTTTCATACAACCTTTCTCCTAATCCCAACAGAAAGCTTGACCAAAGAGGAAACTTCCGTTTTCATAGAAATAGGATGGACGGAGACTTTAAAAAAGTTCCAATAATATGCTACTTATGACATACAACGCAGCTTTCTTTGGCGCTCACGAGGCTTATTTTCTTGTAATAAAGGAAAAGTATGGCGAAGCGGCTGCGCTTGATGCTATGCGCAAAGTCATGGAACTGTCTCTTGGAAAAGCCTACTCGGCAATGGGCTTTACAAAGGGTGATCCTCATGATTTTGCAAGGGTCGTTGGCGAGAGGGATAAATCTGTAGGCCTGCTTGTTGAGTTTCCTGTCATAGCAAAAGAGAAAATAGTTTATCGCTTTTTGACCGACTCGTTTCCTGGGTTGAAAGGTCACGTGGATGCACACGAACTTGACGCAACTTACATGAAATTCAAAATCAGTTTTCTTCTGGGTAACTGGAAGTACAAAACAACCAGACATTTATGGAAGGGCGACGCATTCACAGAACACGTCATAGAAAAGAGTTAACCGTGGTAATTTTGTTTCTCTGTTTCAAACCTTATTGTGCTCCAGCTGTTCGAGAGCTTCTTGCAGGTCTTTGACAGCTCGCCCTCTAGCTCGTTGTTCCAGAGTTCCCAGGTCTTCTTCACCCATTCTGCCGTCTTATTCTCGTCGGGTTGCACCATCAGAAGGTTGTTTTCCCACTTCAGCACCTGTATCTTCTTGTAAATATCGAAAAGCTTCTGGCGTTCGCCATCGGTGAGCATTTCCTGCTCGAAGAGGCATGCGTACGAGTCGGCGCCGGCTATTATCGGCTCTATTATCTTGTCTGTGAAAGTGAAAAGCCTCTCAGAAATCTCCGTTCTTATCTGGTCGAATATTTTTTCGTTTTCTTCGACCTCGAATTTGAATCGTGCTTTGAGTTCCTTAAGCTGCGGCAGATCGAATTTGTCCTGCATCCTCCTGTACCGTTGGAAGTTTTGTGGACTCATTACTTAACAGATAAAATAAAAACTATAAAAGCGTACTTTCGGGAGGAAAAACACTCCTGATAGGTGAAAAGGGGAAAAATTCCCGCAAATTTTATTATAAAAATCATCCGCGACAAGTAAAATCATGAAAATTGTGATAAAACTGGGCGGGTCTGTGTGCGTCGGAGATCACGGACCAAATTTTGGTTATTTTCGCAGACTTATACCTGTCTTGAATACGCTGAAAAAACATCACCAGCTCATAATCTGTGTCGGCGGCGGCAAGCTTACGCGCTCTTACGGCAAATCAATAGAAAAATCCCGTCTTACACGGGAAGAGACAGAGAAAATTTTCATACAACTTATACATGCCAACGTGCTTTTCGTCGCGTACGCGACAAAAATGCACCCAATACAAAATCTTCAGGAGATAAAAGAAAATACGAGCGGGGTTATCGGCGGAGTGATGCCGCGGCGCAGCACAGATGCCAATGCTGCTGTGGCGGCAGAGCGTATCGGGGCCGATATTTTCATAAAACTCACCAATGTTGATGGAATATACACAAAGGACCCCAAGAAATACAAAACAGCAAAAAAGATCTCAAGCATGACTTTTGGTGATCTGAGCCGGTTTGCAAAATCCGGCAAACCGAACAACTATGGCATACTAGATGCAACGGCAATCAACACGCTGTCCCAGGCAAGAATAAAGACGATAGTCATGAACGGCAGAGACCCGAAGAATATTATTTCTGCAATAAATGGCGAGAACATCGGAACCGTTATTGAGTAAACAGGTAATAGAGCGCAAGAATGAAGGCGACTATTATAACAAGAGAGGCGTATTTTTCTTCGCGCGTCAGTCTGTCTCCTTCCTGTTGCACACGATGGTGGTGCCTTCTGACTATTTGCTGCTTTACAGGAAGTTTCTGCAGTTTAACAGCAGGCCTCTTGACAGTTTTAGTCTTGGGGGGCTTGTAACTATACTTCAGCTTCTTTTCTGCCATATTATTAGTTGCCTTTGTTCACTATAAAAAGTTTCTTCGAGCGAGAGAGTAAAATAGGCACGGGCTCGTGGTCTAGTGGTATCTGCTTGATAGACACGAAATGACGTCTGCTTCACAAAGCCCTTTTGAAAAAAGCGCTTGGCGCGGGAAAGGGTTGGAAGAAACGCAGGAGGTCAGCGGTTCGAATCCGCTCGAGCCCATTCAGCCCTTTTCTAAAGAAAAGCGCCGGCGGAAAGAATAATGAACTAATAGATAGCTGAAAAGAAGCATATCGAGCTTACCATCGCTTGACAAGTTTCCTGATGCCTTTCTTGTCAAGACCTGCAAGCTGCTTCTCGGTTACTGAAGGCACGTCAAAATTTGCTTCTTCTTTTGTGACTATGACTGCTGACTTCTTCGATACCTTCGCGAAGTTCTTTATCGCGGATATGTTCTTTGCCTTTGGCTTTTCTTCGACGTTTGAAAGAAGCATCATATCTTTTTCCTGCGCTATCACATTGAACGGGCTATGATACACTGAGGACGTCTCGAAACCCATGTTGTGGAATGTGCGCGAAATCTTCGTCTCGAAAACAGTTTTAGGCGCAAGATGTATGTCCGCATGCTTGTTTTCTATTTCCAGCGGCAAGATCAGTTCTGTCTTCAGTGCTTTCTCTATTTTCATTGCACTGCCGTATTCCATCTTCATCCGCCTAGATTCGTGTTCGTAGACGCTTTTCTTTGTAATGCCGACCCTGGCGGCAAGATCAGATTGGCTCATGCCCTTTTGCTCTCTTGCCGAGCGCAGTTTTTCCGGTTCTATCTCAACAAACCGACCGCCGCGGAACTGGTATATCATCGGAAGCGCGTTGTTGACTACAATGTTCTCGAAGGTGCTTGGATTAACGGCAGGTATGTCAAACCGCTCGTAGAGAACATTATCATCAAGCCTTTCGCGGCGTGTATGCAGGCCAATTAATATTGACTTGGCTTCGAGAGAATGAGATATTACTTTGAGGCTGTCGGCCTGATTTTCCTGCAAAGAGTCGATGTTTGTGAGAAGCTTTATGAGAAGCATCGATCCTTTTCGCGCGGCTATGTCAAAGCATCCGTCGTATTCGCAGTAAGAAAAACCGCTCTCGCGCAGCGCCTCTTCGACTTCCTTGAACATGCGTTAATGAGTCAGACAAAGCTTATAAGAGTTTTATCTAAACACAGATAAACTGATATAAAGAGAATCCACGGCATAGAATTTGTGGATTCTCTTGTACCGGAATACCACTAGTAATGGTATTCCTTGTAATGGGCCAGTAGCTTAGCCTGGTAGAGCACCTGTCTTATATGACACGTGACGATAAGGAACGTGGACGCATGAAATGCGTCATTCCACCAAAATCGTCGCGCGGACTAAATGGCGCGAAACAAAAAGACGTTCGTAGAACGTCAGCCTTTCGCTGTCTAAGTTAACAGGAGGTCATGAGTTCAAATCTCATTTGGCCCATTAAACTCCTTTCTTTTAGTAAAAGAAAGTAGCTTCCAGTCAAAGAAAAATATTACAAAACGGGGTTCTTGAAGACTTTTAAACCTTTCTATCATACATGTGCATGGAAGTATACTACACCTTTTCTAACTCGGGAAAGACTCCGTCTTTCCGAGTCGCCAGAAACTTCGTTTCTGCCGAAGAAAAGCTGTACCAAAAGATCTTCCTATATTCAAAACTAGAAAATTTACTTGGAGGTAATTTAATATGAACAACCAATATGGTGGACAGCCTATATTCATTCTGCCGGAGGGCACTCTTAGGAGCACAGGAAAGAATGCCCAGGCTCAGAACATCGCTGCCGCAAAGGCAGTAGCGGATCAGGTGCGAACTACGCTTGGTCCTAAAGGCATGGACAAGATGCTTGTCAGCAGCATCGGCGACGTGACAATCACTAATGACGGCGCAACTATACTCAAAGAGATGGAAATAGAGCATCCTGCGGCTAAAATGATAGTCGAGGTCGCGAAGACCCAGGAAGACGAGGTGGGTGATGGTACAACGACCGCTGTAGTTATAACGGGTGAACTTCTGAAAAAATCGGAACTTCTTCTGGATCAGGACATACATCCTACAATGATAGTTCGGGGCTACCGTATGGCTAAAATGAGAACACTTGAGATACTCGAAGAAATAGGGGAAGAAATAAATATTGGTGATACCGAGCTTCTTGAAAAAATTGCCATGACTGCAATGACTGGAAAGAGCAGCGAAGCGGCACGCGAACCGCTGGCAAAGATTGCGGTTGAAGCGGTAAAGATAGTTGCCGAAGGCAAGACAATAAACAAAGATGACATTAAAATAGAGAAAAAGCAGGGCGGATCCATAGAGGACACAGAGCTCATAAGGGGCATCGTGATCGATAAAGAAATAGTTCACGCGAACATGCCGAAGAAGATACACAGCGCAAGGATTGCGCTGCTGGACTGTGCTCTGGAGGTAAAGGAAACCGAGACGAACGCCGAAATACGAATAACTGACCCTATGCAGCTTCAGGCTTTCATCGACCAGGAGTCAAGAATGCTAAAGGACATGGTAAAGAAAGTGGTCGACAGCGGGTGCAACGTCGTTTTCTGCCAGAAGGGGATTGATGACCTTGCGCAGCATTATCTTGCTAAAAACGGCATCGCCGCTGCAAGACGCGTGAAGAAGAGTGATATAGACAAACTGTCCAAGGCGACGGGCGCGTCTATTGTCTCAAACATCGACGAGCTTGCTCATAGTGATATAGGCCATGCCGGTCTCGTAGAGGAGCAGAAGCTCGCGGGCGAAGAGATGATCTTCGTGCGCGAATGCAAGGACCCGAAGGCAGTAAGCATACTTGTGCGGGGCGGCACGGAGCACGTTGTTGATGAAGCGAAAAGGGCGATGGACGACGCGGTTCTTGGTGTAATAAGCGCCGTTGAAATTGGCAA
>DATDYJ010000083.1:0-2100 GCA_035289025.1 archaeon | reverse complement strand
TTCGTGTTTATGTTCACAAGGCCCAGCGCCAGCTGCGCTTCCTGGGAAACATTGCCGGCGGTCACATTCAGGATGTATAATCCGGGTGTGAATTCTCTGGAACCTATGACAATATTTCCGTTTGTTGTGTTCAATGCGACGGTATTTTTCGGCCCTTTCAGCATAGCAGTCAGGTTGGCTTTATTCTTTACTTTCAGCTCTATCTGTTCGCCGGCCGGATAGAACATTTTTCCCGGCAGTGCATCGTCATACGTGAGCAGCAATCCGCTGCTTGCGGTTTCTTTGTCAGTTATTACGAGAGTATTGAATATCACCAAAACAGCAAGCAGCGCGACAATGCCAAGAAGCATGCTGTTCGCCGCCGTGCCTCTCATCATTTTCTGCCCTTTGACAAACCAGAGATTCTGTCGGCCGACGGTTATTCTGTCTAGTTTGCCGTCAATCTGCATCTCGAGAAGCTGTTCCTGAACCATGTGCCACGACTTGTCGACAGACTTGGCTATCTCTAGCGTGGTCTGCGGGCTCTTTTTCTTGAGCAGTTCCAGTATTTTGGAATCTTCCATCCAGTTTACTCCGGGGTTAGTTAGGAATAAGTTCTGTACAATGGTTTAAATAAAAAATTGTACTATAGAATATACAATGATTTATACAATACAACTATTCTAGAAAGTATATATTACAGTTTAATTATAGAAACAGCAGATTTTTCAGGAAATAATTTTTAAAAGAGACGTCACAAGCTACCTTCCGAAAAGCCGCCCGAAGAATCCGCGTCTTTCATAGTAAGGCATGCCCGCGATTCTACCAGCAAGCCCGATTATCTCCCCGCTTACTTTGCTTCGCGGATGAGTCGTGATGACAGGCTGCTTTGCGTGCAATGATTTGCGCACGTCGTCGTGGAATGGAATCGATGCTATTACCGGCAGTCCTGTTATGTGCTCCACTTCCTGCCGCGTCACCTCATATTTGTCGCGGTGGACCATATTAAGCACGATGCCGAGATTCGGCACGCCAAGCTCCTTGCATACCTCATTTGTCCGCAGAATATCTGTTATGCCCAGCACCGTCGGCGTTGTCACAAAAATTACTTCATCACACGCTTTGAGCGCGCCTACCGCTTCGCGTCCAAGCCCGGGCGCTGCGTCCAGCAGCACGACATCGTTCTGGTCCTTCAGCGGTTTTATACGGTCTTTGATCTGCAGTATGTCCACGCCGTCCAAATCACTGATCGAGAGCGAAGCAGGAATTATTTTCATTCCACTTTCGTGATGATGCACAGCCTCGTCCATACGCCGCTCGTTGCGCAGCACGTGGTTGAGCGTCGTCGTCTTGTTGTATATGCCCAGATATAATGAAACGTGTGACGTTGTCAGGTTGCAGTCCACAAGCGCGCATCTTTTATTATAATGCCGCGCCAGGGCAGCGGCTATGTTTATTGCGAGCGTCGTCTTCCCGACGCCGCCTTTCCCTGATACAATGCCGATTGCGCGTGTCATATTACTCAACTATTACATCAACCTTTGGCCGCTTTTTCAGCCTTCGCTTTTGCTTGCCTCTTTGCTATTTTTCTCAGCATCGGAATGCCGGATTGCTCGTGGAACAGCACCTCATATCCGCCAGGTATGTTCATCATAGCATCTTCGGGTTCTTTTGAAAAATAATAAAATGTTGTCTTGCCCTGCGTCCTTGAGTGCAGCCACCACTTCTTGTTGGTAGCCTTGTCCTTGTAAACATAAGGCCCGAATAAGCCCATAGTTATAATCGTCCGCCGCTGTATAAATTGGTAATGTATGCGTAATCTTCGGAAAAATAACAAAACACATTATTGACGGCTTCTAAACCGAAAAAGTGCTAATATTATAACAGGAGAACATGCAATTGCTACAGAAACTGGAAGACCTATTGGTTCTGGGAATATGATCCTATCGCTCCGAGGTATTTTGTATACCTGTCAACTAGTAGGCTTTCCCCGTATATAACGGTTAGCGCGCCTGCGATTATGGATGCGTAAACAGCCGCAGACGGCAAGAAGTATGTGTAATCCGAAGAACTTATTACAAGGTTAAACCCGAATATTATCATTGAATAGTTCCCTTTTTT
>DATDYJ010000082.1:0-3946 GCA_035289025.1 archaeon | reverse complement strand
TGACTTGCTATTATTGTCGACATATTGTATGTGCGTCATGCCCGCCTTCCAGCCGGCAAAACCCAGAGGCTTGGCGTCTTTTGAATGCGGCCAGACATTCGTGCGCGTAATTATAGACTTAGCTCGCCTTCTCGGCCAGTACTGCATAGAGCCACGTCGTGGCCTTGTTCGCTTTGGCATAATTCACCGTATGGATTGAGACCCATACACATAGAACGGTTTTTCAACCATTTTGACTATAGATGCACGGCGCAAAGAAATTGAACCCGAAAGAAATCGCAAGCGATTTCATGTACATTCAATTTCCAGTCCATTTGGAGTAATTACTTCCAGCATCCGGTCATGAGAGCAAACGATAATTGAACCAGAAGATATTTAAGCATAAAAAAGCCGTCAGTACTTCCGAATGTAGAAAACTACCAATGAAGTCAGGAGAAAATATGTAACTCTAGAAGGAAACTACTGATAATAAGGCGTCCAGTAAGAGCCGAAACCAACGTGCGTGTCAAGCAAAGCCCTCGAAGGCGTCTCGTATATTGGCACCGTATAAATATTGTTGTTGAAGCCATATTGAATATTACCAAAAGAAAGGCTGTTGTAGTACGGCAACTCATGCCTTGGAAGGTTGAAACCTATTGAGTCAAATCCAAGACCGCCGCTGCCGTAAGTGGGCTGGAACCCTGGCTGGAATGCAAGCAATACAGGCGCGCCCGAGAATCCGCCTGATCCGTATGTCGGAGCAAAGCTGGGTGTTTGCAGGTTGAGATTCACCGAACCCAGCGGACCGCCGTTTCCATACGTCGGCTGCAGGCTCATGCCCTGATATGCAAAAGCAACTGAAGACGCCACAGGTTGGTTGGAAAAGATTTGCGCATACCGCTGTGTTTGGTAATTAGCGCCTGCAGACACGCCTTGTCCTATGTACTGCGTGTTTGCATAACCATAGCCGATCGGCGTATATTGAGTACTATAATATTGTGCATACCCAGATGCCGCAATGAGCAAAAGAGTTATTACTATCTTGTTGTACATATTTAGACTATAAAGCAAATGCTTAAAAATCGAATTCCTGAAGGCTATTGTAATGTGTCCGTGGTGCGTGGCAGCCGTGCTTCTATTATGTTCATGTAGTAAGCAATATCATAAGCAGGCATGTTCTGCGCATCTGCAAGAAGTCTCGCTATCTGTAAGGTGTAAGAATGATTCTGCCAGCACGGCCTGTCGCATTTTAGCATGCCTACTGCAATCTCGGTTATCCTGGAGTCGACATAGCCCATTCGGATTAGCTTGAACTTAATTTTCTTAAATACCACGGTTAAGAATAGTCATGCAAAGGGCTGGTAGCTTAGCCTGGTAGAGCACCTGACTGATATCTGGAAAAGCATAGCTTTTCCGGGAGCTTGGAAAGAAAGAAAATAGAAGTTCTTTCCCAATCATCAGGAGGTCGTCAGTTCAAATCTGACCCAGCCCATATATGAAATTAGGAAAAGTAACGCGTGAAAAAACGGCCTTCGTGCTGATCGACGTCCAGGAGAAATTTGTGCCCGTGATGGGAGACGCAGACAAGATCGTGCACAACATCAACATACTTACGAAGGCCGCCGAGATTCTGAAGATACCGCTTATCGTGACGGAGCAGTACCCGAAGGGTCTCGGAAAAACGTACGAAAAGATACATATTCCAAATGCTGATGTTATAGAAAAGATAGAATTCAGTTGCTTTGATAACAAAGAGTTTTTCCATAAGATAAAGGAGAAAGGTGTAAACAGTCTGGTTCTGTTTGGAGTAGAATCTCACGTGTGCGTGCTGAAGACGGCATTGGACGCGATAGAAAACGGCATTGAAGTCCACGTTGTTGCCGATGCAGTATCGTCAAGAACAGAAGAAAACAGAAAATTAGCACTGAAAAGAATGCGCCAGTCGGGAGTCTTCATAGTATCAACTGAAATGATAATATTCCAGCTAATGGAAAAAGCAGGCACGGAAGAATTCAAGCGTATCGGCGGTCTGGTAAAGTGATTCGCAGCGAACGCAAGTGAGCCAAAAATATAATAAGTTTTCTTTTTGATTGAGATTTTTCTTTGGAAAAGAAAAGTTTAACCCATAAGATTCTTCTTCACTTTCTCGTAGAAATTCTGCTCAGTTATATGGACTATCTTGACAGGCTTCGCGGCAGATACGACGAAGTTGGAATTTTTCTTTATGTAATCACCGCCGTGGCCGTCGATGACAAGCGCGCAGTCTCCGCCTTTTATGGAAACTTCTATTAATTTGTTGCTGGGAACGATAATAGGCTTGATTTTGGAAAAGAACGGGTACAACGGCACGATGCTTATCATTTCCATGGAAGGGTCTATCATTGCGCCGCCCGCGGATGAGTGGTATGCTGTAGAGCCCGATGGTGTGGAGAACATAACGCCGTCGCCTATCATATCAAATGTCACGCCATCTATCGTAAACTCAATATCCAGCGTCTTTGACGGACGTTTGCGGCCGAATGTTATTTCATTAAGCGCAAGAGGATATTGCTGTTTCTTTATCTTGTCTATATATTTCTCTATCTTGCCCTGGGCAACCTTCGTGCAGTCAAGCCTCATCCTTTCGACAATGGTATAGTCCTTCTTCAGCACGCGGTCGATGTTTTCAACGAATTGCTTCAGGCTGCATGTGCACAAGAAACCCTGGCCTTCCAGCTTCACCGGCAATATCGGAAGATCCGTCTTGTGCGCAGTCCACAGAAATGTTCCGTCGCCGCCCAGTGTTATTATCAAGTCGCCCCTAAACTTGCGTATAGAATGTCCGCGCGTGTGCAGGCGAAGAGCAGTAGAATTATCAAAATGTATGTCTTTTACGCGCCCTTTCAGCAGTTTTTCGACTTTCTTGGCCGATTTAATTCCGATAGGGTTTTGCTTTGCTACCAGAAGCACGCTCTCGATTCGCTTGCTCTTCTGCTTCTGCTTGGCTTTGTTGATGAGTCCCATAATATCACATTACAGTAGAAAGTTAAATATGGATTTTCTTGTTATTGTTGTTCGTCAGTTTTTTAATGAGGGTTTCTCTGTCGCCGCCGTTGGGATAAAAATTTCTGTCGGTATGGTGTAAAATAAACCCTCTTTTTTCATAGAAAATTCTTGTCTCCTCATACGATTTGTATTTAACGTCCCTTGAAAGGGTAGATACTTTAATCTCGGCTATTTTATTTTTCTTTAATTCGGCTTCCATTGCGTCAAGAAGCTTTGAGCCTATGCCTTTTCTTTTTTCACTGCTCGTAACACCCATCCAGGTCAGGTAAGAAGTTCGCCTCCATTTTCTGTAAAAAATAAATCCGACAACATGATTATTTTCAATTGCAACAAGACCGTGTTGTTTTTTAGTGGCATATTTGATTTGCCTCAATCCGCCTTTTGTAAACCACTGTGGCAAAGACTTTGCAATGCCCACAATTGCCTTATAATCAGCATTCGTCTTTGGCATTATTTTCATGTTCACAGCCTTTTAACAAGATAAATGCATGCCGACCCGTCATCCCAGTAAGAAGGTATGCGCGCCGCCTCCTTGAAGCCGCTCTTCTTCATGAAATTCACGGCCGTTGGGAGGCCGCTGCTGGTCTCGGCAATTATCAGCCTTGCTTTCCTCTCTTTTGCGCGGTTTATTATGAAATTAATAAGCATGCTCCCGAAGCCGCGGCGTTGGTGTTTTTGCGGCACCACGAACCAGTCAAGGCGCGCAATGTTGGGGTCATACTTGAGCGACCAGAATCCGCCAGCAGCAACTATGTCGCCGTCCAGATCAACCACGTAGAACTCCTCGAACTTGTACGGGACTTTTGCTGTCTTATCCAAACTGATGCGCATGTCCTCGAGCGCCTTCTTAGCATCATCGGGCCCCATGACGTCGTGTATGATAGCCACAATCTTCCCGATGTCACTCTGCCGCAGGTTTCGT
>DATDYJ010000081.1:0-3898 GCA_035289025.1 archaeon | reverse complement strand
CAGACCTCATAACAGCAGAGATCCCTGACTACACTTTCGTTCTGATGAAAAAGAAAGATATAACTGTAACGCCGCCGCTGGGAATAATCTTCGACCCGAATGAGAAAGACTGCCAGAAATACACGAGTACAGACGAACAGGGATGCTTTGCAACTTCAAAGCCAGGATACACATGCTGGTTCGAGCACGAACCCATAGGAGTTTCAACATTGCGCGCATTTACTACGGGTGTTGATAGCAGCTGCCATTCCTGCGGCATAGTCAGTGACTGCAGTTATTTCAGATCGGCAAAAGACTGTCTTGCTACAGGCGATAATGATTATGACAAGAGCGGAGCAAAAATATGCCGCGGTCTCAACTGTTACTGGGACAATAATGCCCAGGGTCAGACAAATGTGGGTCAGGTAAATCCAAGCCTGCAGGGCGGCACCTTAGATCCTAACGGCGCGTGCAAAGCAGTATCAACAGTCGCACCTGCTCCTTCACCCTCAAATGTTGTGCAGCCGCCTTCACAGCCGACAGGAAATGTGACATGCCCTGCATTCAGTGCAAAACCGAATTTTGTAAGCGGATATAATTTATACGCCGCGCAAATAAACAGCGCATCGAGCGTATTAAGTGGCAAAGTGGCTGGTCCAAATGCCGCGATAGCTGCAATAATTTCCCAGGAGTCAGCATGGCGAATTGACGCAGTCAGCCCGTGCGGTGCCGCAGGTCTTGGACAATTCATACCCAGTACAGCAAGAAGCTACGGACTATCGGTTCCTGTCTACAACTTTGTCAGTTGTAATCCAGGCCTGTGCGGAACAAAGGTTTCCGAATGCAACGCATGCACGCCTTCGGCATGCAGCGCGAGCGACGAGAGATTTGATTCGCAAAAAATCATAAATGCCATAGCAAGTCATATGAACGATTTGATTGACAGGTGTGGCAGTCTGGATCGCGCAATAAACGCATACAACAGCGGAAATTGCAACCACGAGGCAAATGCCGGATATCAGAAAGGTGTATTGGATTACTATCAGAAATGGCAGACTTGTGTATAAACTAAACACCCATCACTAATCTGAAAAAGTTGCGCAGCCCGGGCGCGAGACCCAGTATCAATATAACAAGCTTCACGAACTTGCGCTGCTGTGCGTCTTTCTTCAGTTCTTTGTCGATAGTATACAGCACCGCGCCGACGACAATGAACTTCAGCGCGAACATAATGGACGGTCCGAATATCCCTATAAGGAACGACGGCAGCACGTGCTCTTCAAAATAAGGAAAGTACGTCAGCGCAACAAACGTTGTCGTCGCATCAAACATATGCACAGCAAGCAGCGCTGTGTTTTCCCATGTGAACATAGCGAGGAACGGAAACTTCTTGCTGCACCTGTCAGCCGCTTTCTTGATAAGAACAAGAGCAATTACCCACACAGCCGCAATAGCAGCTATTGCCTCAAGTGCAAAAACGCCTTTTACTGAAACCTGTACAAGGAAAAATATCACAGCCGCTGCGCCGACGGCAAACCATATTTTGTGGTAAGAAATTTTCGTCAGGCGTTCCAAAAGCTTCGCCGTAATCAGCGATACGAACGCGACAACAAAAATAGTCACGTATATCAGCGGCGTGATGAACCAGACGCTTTGCACAATGCCCGCGTCCTGCATCGCTCTGGACAGCCCGCCCAGTACGACGAACGGCAGCACGCCGAAAAGAAAATTATTGTCTATCTTCACGCCGATTTTCTTCAGGACTTTGAAAACGATGAACGCCGCTGCTATAAGCAGGAGTGCGTAGACGGCCGTGTTATACACGTTGTAGCCACTGCCGTTAACAATCGGGTCCACGAAATACTGCTGCAGAAAGTCCGTCATATTGTAAAGAATTTATCAAAGGCTTTTATAGTGAATATGTATGCAGCGCATTTATAAACTTGAGTTAATATGTATTAACCATGGTTTATATGTATAAACTTGAGTTAACAGTACTCCAGCAGGAGATACTGAGATTTCTTTTTGTTAACAGTGGTGATATTTTTAATGCCAGAGGCCTTGCACTGCCGCTCGGCGTAAGCCAGCCGGCGATTTCAAAAGCGCTGCCGCACCTGGAAAAAAGAGAATTTGTTGCGGTTTCAAAGGACAAAAAATCAAAGAGACTTTCAATAAGACTGAACAGGGAAAACCCCGTTGTAATAGGCATGAAAAGAGCGGACAATATAAGACAAATATACGAATCAGAACTGGCAGAATTCCTTAGAGAAACGTTTCCAGGATGTGCTGTGATTATATTTGGAAGCTTTGCCAAAGGCGAAGACACAAGTAAATCAGATATAGATGTGGCCATAATCGGCTCCAAAAGAAAAACGCTCGATATTGACGGCTATGAAAAAGCTCTAATGAAGAAAATAAGCATCAATTTTTACCAGTCATTCAAAGACATAAAACCTGAATTAAGAAATAATATTCTCGGTGGTATTCTGTTATCTGGGTGGATTGAATTATGACATCATTAAAAACATTTGTTGAATATTTACAAGACGGTACAGCAGTGAGAAGATCCCCGGACAAACTACGAGCTAGATCACTTGTAGAAGAATCCGAGCTTTCTTACAAAATTCTTCTTTCTTTTATCGAGAAGATCGGTCTTGATGACGACAATGCAAATCACGTCATCAAGAACGCATATGATATAATAATGGAACTGCTGCGAGCGAAAATGCTCTCCGACGGTTTTGTTACAACAGGAAAAGGCGCGCACGAAGCCGAAGTGTCATACATGTCAGAGGTAGGATTTAGCCAGAGGGACACAGAATTTGCCAACGACTTGCGTTATTTCAGAAATGGCATAATGTATTACGGTAAAAAGTTTGACAGGCAATATGCAGAGAAGGTTCTGGATTTCCTCAAAAAGGCGTATCCGATGCTCAAAAAAATGTGCGATACGACCCGTTGACAATAATACATATGACTTTAATTATAAAGAAACCATAGAGTTTAGCAAGTGGTACAATGAAAAATGTGTTGGCGGTATTATCAATTCTATCCGTTCTCGCAATAGCCGGCTGTTCCGGCCTGCCAAACGTCTTCGGCAGCGACGTAGTTACCGTCCAGACAAAGACAGTTGAAAACGGCGTGCGCGATGTGCTGACGATAAACGACGTGCAGACGATACCAAGATCGCCCATACTACCTGACCAGGGCGTGCTTCTTTCGTTCATAATCAGCAACAGAGACAATCTGCGTTCAGCCGACGCTTATGTCGATCTTTTTAACGCGCCGACGATGCATTCAAAGACGGGCACGCTGTGCAATTTGTATATACAAGGCACTTCTGCCGACCTAAACTTTTGCTGCAACCAGAACAGCGCGTTATGCGACGACGGAACAGGAAACGGTTATTGTGTTGGAACCACTGTCGACTGTCCCGCAGGGTATACAAAAAGAATCTGCGGTACTGGCTCTACTCCCGCCACTCACCCAGCCCGTTCCTGCATCCCAAGCGACTGCGGCTCAGGCACCGGATGCCCTATTCTCCCTAACGAAGAAAAGCCCATAACTTACGAGCTAAGAACTCCTTCTGAGAATGAGATAAAGAGCATAAAGACCGACGTGAAGCTGAATTTCAAGGTTGGCTACAAGTTTGCCGGCTCGCTTAACATGCTGCTGCCTGCGGTTAACATGGATGAAATCATAAAACGCCAGAGGGCAGGCGAGAAAACGGACCTTGCCATAACAAAATCATACGGTTCCGGCCCGATACAGATAGACGCGGAGATACAGGGCGCGCAGTACATATTATCAAACGTAAACACAGGCTCAAGCATAAGTACGAGCAATCCTGAATCCGTGATTTTATTCACGGTAAATGACCGCGGCTCAGGCGACCTCGTCAATTCGGAAATAAAAAGCG
>DATDYJ010000080.1:0-20133 GCA_035289025.1 archaeon | reverse complement strand
TAACGTGATGAAATTGCTGCCTCAAGAAATACGAAAAGAAATCGAGAATGCTGACCGCAAGGTTATCATGGCTCTTCGGGGCAACGGCATGATCGCGACAAAGCGCGGATCATTTCCTGTCTCTGATACGGAAAGGCTGAAAGTTTACCTTGAAGGACGTAACGGCCGCGCTGCATATATCGGATGCGCGCCTGTCACTGTTGAAGATTATGCACGGATGGCCGGTGTTGAAAAACGTCCTGACGGGTATGTTGAACTGTCAAGACACAACGGATACAGATCATAAGACGGGATGCACAACTTGTGCAATATTATACGGAACGGATCATAGTTAGCGGCTGGCAAAACGGGAAAGCAATTAACAGAACGAAACACGGTCAAACGTGGGTCGTCAGACGGAAAAGGAACAAACGGCTGCAAATGGAAATATTACGGAAAGGAAACTAACGGAATCACACGGAACTGTCAAACGGGATCATAATTACGGGTGAGGCAGAAAGACGTTCTCTGAACGTCATTTTGTTCTGACCTATAATTGCAGCGCAACAGGAGACTGGTGCGTCACAGCGCTGAGAAACCGGGGTTTAGAAAGGTCTACTTTCTTCCCACCCTGATTCTTCAGTGAAGCGGTCATAGGTCTGAGGTAAAGATAGCTAGCTCCCATGCTATCTGGAGGATGGCTTGGCTTTGGAGGCGAAGAAGGTCGTGGTAAGCTGCGAAAAGGTGCGACGAGACGCATGCAGTCATTGACTTGCACATTACCTAATGGGACATCCCATTAATTCGAGAGCAGGCGAAGGTCGGTTTTCGAAAGCGAACGCCCAGAATTGAAACATCTTAGTAAGGGCAGGAAGAGATACCAACAGGTATGCCGTTAGTAAGGGCGACTGAAATCGGCAGAGAGCAAACCGAAGACGTCTGGAAACGGAACGTCGATGTGGGGTTTGGACCCGTGTCTAACCCAATCTGCTAGTCCGAAGTGTGCTGGAAAGCACTGCGGTAAAGAGTGATAGCCTCGTAGGAGGACGCAGAGAGGTTAATGGCGGGTATCCAGAGTATGACAGGGCGAATAGCCTGTCAGAAGGCGGCACGCATTCAGTGCTAACTCTAAACACTCCCAAACGAAAGAAGCTAAAGATGGTGATGGAGGACAGATAGGTATAAATCTGAATGATTCCATAGTTAGAATATGACCAAAATACATCCAAAGTCAGAATCCAAAATGGCGGAGCTCTATAAATCCGGTAAATCCATGAAAGAAATTGCAGAAGCGTTTCATGTAAGTACAGGAACGGTTCATACGCATCTTAAGAAATACGTGCCTGCCGCGGAAAGACGGAAGCGGCAGTTTCCGAAACTTCTAAATGAGAAGATGCTTTCACAAATAAAGAGACAATATGAAAGCGGACTTTCATCCGTTGCGATCGGCAGGAAACTTGATCTGGCACCTGAGACAATTTTGTATCATCTGGAGAAGATGAACGTTGTCAGGACAGAGAAGTACAAACCTAAGATAGACGCGCAGAAACTGGAAGAGATAAAGAAGTCTTACGGGGAAACAGGATCGATCCTGAAGACAGCGGGCGAATTTGGCCTGCATCCGTCAAGCGTGCACTACAGGCTTGTAAAACTCGGACTGGTAAAGAAAAACAGGATAAACCAGAAAATTGCGAGAGAGAAGTACGAGATGCTGACAGATGTGCTGACAAAGCTGTTTGAAAAAATGGGATATGAAATGCGGTATGTACAGAAAACATACAACGGGCACGGGCCAGACATGATTGTGGAGAACGGGAAAGAATCGGTGCTGATCGAACACAAGGCAACAGTAAAGAGAAGCTGGTACTGGCAACACGCAATAGAAGAAGTCAACAAAAACGTGCCGAAATATAACGTGGCAAGAGGGATTGTCATAACAACTGCAAGGAAACCTGCGGGTTTCAAGGAAGGAAAGATAAAAATCATATTTTTTGACGATTTGCAGAAGCTTCTGGAAGAAAATGAACTTCTGGATTTGATACCAAAAATAGAGCATATTTCTAACACACCAAGCGCATGAGCTTTTTTCGGGGAACAGTCCGATAGCGCATTAGTACGGTGACGGAAAGCTGAAAAGCAACCATAATAGGTGCTTAAAAGAGCCTGAAACCAGGTAGCTATAGTTAGACGGTTAAAGCTTGCGTTAAGCAAGACAAACCCGTCGTCCGTTTTGAAAAACGGGGCAGGGAGTCTTTTCTTGTGGCGAGGCTAATTACTTTGTAAGAAGCCGTAGCGAAAGCGATATGCGCGCAGGCAACGAGGCGCACCGTATGAAAGTGCGGACAGTCACAGGATAAGGACCCGAAACCAGATGATCTAGCCCTGAGCAGGATGAAGGCTGTCGAAAGACGGCTGGAGGTCCGTTACCGGTTATGGTACAAACCTTTTGGGTGACTCGGGGTTAGGGGTGAAAAGCCAATCGAATCTGGTAATAGCTGGTTCCTCCCGAAATGCATCTAAGTGCAGCCTGGCCTTTATAGGTCTGCGGGGTAGGGCGCTGATTAGACAGCTAAGAGGCGAGAGCCTCACCTGTCTTGTCAAACTTCAAATCCGTAGATGATTAGGCTGGAGTGAGGGTACCGGAGTAATTTTGGTATCCGAGAGGGCAAGAACCCAGACTTCAATTAAGGTCCCGGAGTGTTGGTTAAGTGTAGCGAAAGTAGTCTTAGTCTTTAGACAGTGGGGAGGTTGGCTTAGAAGCAGCCATCCTTTAAACAACGCGTAATAGCGGACCCATCGAAGCCTGAGGCGCTGAAAATGGACGGGGCTAAACCAGCCACCGATATTGAAGATGTATTCGGATAGAATATGTGGTAGGGAGGCATACCGCGAGGGCAGAAGCGTCAGCGTGAGCTGGTGTGGACCTTGCGGTAAAGAAGATCCTGCCGGGAGTAGCATACAAGTTGAGTGAAAATCTCAATCGCCTAAGAACAAGGGTTCCCCAGTAAAGCTTAACTGGGTGTGACATACGAATATAATTTGTTACACCTGGGGCTAATCTGCTGGGGGTTAGTCGGCCCTAAACGGACCCTTAAGAAGAAGTCCGTGAATGGAGAAACGGTTAATATTCCGTTACCTTCTAGTATTCGTTCGATCTGACGATAAACTTCGGGATAATTTGACAACGACCGTCGTCGTTGCTAAGCGTTGAACTTTGGGGAGTGTCATAATGACGAGAACCAAATGAATGCGTGAATGGGCTGGCGTATGCCGGCTTCGAACAATTCCTGGAGTCCGTGAAAACTCGTTAGTTAGAATATTAGTTGGCCGTACCCACAACCGACACAGGTGTTCTTGCTGAGAAGGCGAAGGTGTTCAGGAGAATCCACTTTAGGGAATTCGGCAAAATAGTGCGGTATCTTCGGTATAACGCATGCCTGCTTAGTGATAAGCAGGTCGCAGTGACAAGTTCCATCCGACTGTTTAACAAAAACGTAGCTGATTGATAAGTCGAAAGGCTTTCTATAATCAGTGAGTCGTGGCCACTAGTGGTGTGTTAAAACGGGTTTCAACCCGTCAAAGCCCCGCTGTAGGCCGGCCCTAACTCTGAGGGTCTTAAGGTGAGAACGTTGCCTTAATAAAATTTGGCTATATGCTGGAACGTCCAGATCTTCCACGTCCTGAGTAAGGAAAAATCGTGGAAATATGAGGACAATCAGCAGGAAACCGCAAAGAGGTGAATAACATGAATGCGAGTAAAGGAAAATACCTGAAATATTACCTACTTGGATTTGCCGATGCAGAAGGCTGCTTTAGTATATCCCTGAAAAGGGAAAATACTGCAAGGTTTGGATGGGCTTTAGATCCACTCTTTCAAGTAACCCAACATAAGAACAGTAGAGAAGTTCTCGAGCTGTTTAAGGGTGAATTAAGATGTGGGCGCATAATAGAGAAGCCCGGACAAGCTGATTGTTTGTTGTTCCTTGTGGACAACAGAAGGCAGCTGGTAGAAAAGATAATTCCGTTCTTTGAAAAATATGAACTCTTGGTAAAACCAAGAGATTTCCAAAAATTCAAGGAAGTTATAACGGGATTAGAAAACAAAATGCATCACAAAAAGGAAACTTTCATAGAACTGATCAAAAAGTGCTATGAGATGAACTTTGAAGGCAAACAAAGAAGGTACAAATTGGAAGAAGTTTTAGAGGACATACAAAAGCGGAAGTCCCCAGAGACTACATGCCAAACGCAAGCAGACAGATAGTATCGTCTGCAATTGTGAAGATATAGTCCGAACCGCATGGTAACATGCGGAGGTCCATGGAAACAATGGATCCGCCACTCTGGACAGGAGTGGTTTAAAGTAACAGAAATGAGCGTAATCCCTTGCCAACTAAATATTGGCCTGCATGATGGATTAACGAGATGGAAGCTGTCCCGAGGTGGAACCTGGCGAAACTATTCTCATGGTGATTAGGCCATGGACCTCTAGTGGGAAGAGTAGACCCCGTAGAGCTTTACTGCAGTCTGTTGTTGCGGTATGGATATGATTGTAGAGCGTAGGCAGGAGACGTAGAAACTTTCTCGCAAGAGAGAGTGGAGTCGCTAATGTAACACTGCCCTTTCGTCTCTATATTGCTAACCTTTTGAAAATTAGGGACATCGGCAGATGGGTAGTTTGACTGGGGCGGTACGGCCTTGAAAAGGTATCAAGGCTCCTCAAAGTGCAGCTCATCGCGGTCAGAAATCGCGAGTTGAGAGTGTAAGGGCAAAAGCTGCATTGATTGGATTCCTAACAGTAACGTTTCCAACCGTGAAAGCGTGACCTAGCGATACGCTGTTTGGCCTGAATGGCTGACTGTGACATGAAAAAAGCTACCTCGGGGATAATGGTGTCGTAGCGGGCGAGAGTTCTTTTTCGTAGTTATGACATTACTCAATTCAAGGAAAACGAAAGTTTTCCTGTACTGTGTAACAACACAGTATTTCCCACTTAGAAGTAGGAATCGCTAATTAAATTTCCTATTACCCTCAAACTGATAGACTGAGTCGATAGTTGGAAGACGTACTTCGTACGTCAGTCAGCTGGCTCTGGATGATAATCAGCGTTAGTAATAGGACACAAAAATATGCTACAATGTGGAATAACATTCCACTTGTACAAGAGAACTATGTTCTCCTTGTACAAAGCGTATAAATTAGCTATCTATTACCAAAGTGGGATATAAGGTGATTTATCACCTATACAGGAAGACTTTGTCTTCCAAGTATAACCAATATGGTTGAAACCAATTAATGTAATCATAGCAAACGAAGAGCAAATCGACCCCGCGTGTTGCGGCGTCGCTGTCGGCTCCCCCTCTCCTGGCTGTGCAGTAGCAGCCAAGGGTACAGGAGTTCACTGGTTAAAAGGGGACGTTAGCTGGGTTCAGAACGGTGTGAGCCAGTTTGGTCTATATCTGCTAGGGGTGTTTCTGTCTGAGGGGAAAGAAGGATAAGTACGAAAGGAACATTCTTCTGTGGCCTCTGGTGTATCAGTTGTCTGACAAGGCAAACTGAGTAGCTACGCCATACTTCGATAAGGGCTGAAGGCATCTAAGCCCAAAGCGAATCTTGAAAATAGACAGAATGGCGCCGGCAAGACGACCGGTCATGGAAGCGGGGTGTACGCACCAAGCGCAAGCGAGGTGTTCAGCCCATGCTCTCCTAAGCCAATGCTAGCCTTTAAAATCGAAATCTTGCGGGATTTCGAGGGTACGCAAACACGTTTTCAATGGAAAACGGAGCAGTCAAATGCTCCCCACTGAACGTGGTACCGCCTCAGACCCTGACTTCTTTTTTATTTTAAAAAGAGCTTAGCTGCGGCTATATTTGGTGGACGAAAGTTCACCTATACAGGAAGAACGAAAGTTCTTCCATGTATTTGGGGGTAAAAATCATGGAAAACGAAAAAAGATTCAGATTACAGCCGAAATCTCATGTTAATCTTGATATAACAGACTCATTATACTATCAGACCAGACATTTTTCGGGAGTTGAAGCCTACGGGGAAGCACGAAAGCTCGCAAGAAAGTATAATGTTGACACGGACGACTTCGAAATCGTGCCGCGACAGTGAAATAACACGGGTTATATCCCACAACATATGTTTTGAATTATATAGTATAACAGGGCTATGAAAATCTATTTATACCGCCTCAGACATATATATGGAGTGTGGTTCTAACCGGCAACGGTTGGATAAACTTTGGGGTGTGTGTGAAATGAAAAAGATACATTACTGTGGAGGCGGCTTTAAGGGTCAGGTCGTGAAAGCTCGCGGCGTTGCCTTTTGCGGCTTCTGCGGAAAAGAGTTCAGAAAGTAAGGCTTTTATTGGCTCTTCGGAGCCACATTTTAGTTAAACTGATCAATAACGGCATTATACATGGTGATACGTTGTATCACCTGTATCGGCGAACCGTGTTCGCCTTATATTGTGACCTGTCATCAACCGTCGGGGTTGGGGTGATCCCAAAAGTCCCGAGGAAGTTCTGTCCACCCACAGCGCATTAACTTGCGTTGTAAGGATATGGAGAATCGGCAACCTTGAGTCAAATCAGGTTTGCTGCAATCGCGGGCGGAAGTCCGCTTTGTGTGAACAGAAACGAGATCGGCAAGACCGAAACGGGGTTAACGCCCTGTTTATGAGATCGACTTTTTACGCCAGCGCTTTTGCGCGAAGCGGAAAAGGGCTGAATGAAACGGCACACAGCGTATGGGTGCAAGCTAAGCGGCTTAAGACACGCTTCGCGTGTCATACAGTCCGTGAAGGCGCATTAGACAAATGGTTGAAGGTTCATGAAGATTCGATTGTGCGAGTCTTGTTAACGAACCTCACAGAAGACAGGCTATGGCAGGTCACTACTTTTTTATTATCGGGCTCTTACTTCAGCCACTCTCTGCACGTATTTGACTTCGAGCTGGAGCGTCTGATCCATCAGCCATCGTATGACGTCTTTGGCTATTTTCGGATCAAATTTATAGCCAATTGCTGCAAGCTCTGCCCTGTCTATTGCCTCTCTTTCCCTGGTTTCATTCCGCAGGGCGGCTGACAATGCTTCTGGTGCCAGTTCAATCAGACACGGATTTTCTACAAGCTTTGACTCGGCGACGTGGCGGCCTATATTTATCCTGTCATTCATACAGTACAAGATCCCGGCGTCGACGTAGGCGGTCTCGCCATAGGTTTCAGGATCGTTGTCATGCTCGCATAGCCTTGGCAGGATGCTCAGGTAGAATTCTGTCATCTGCGGCTCCAGACTGATGTCAAAGGGACGGCATTCATCCGGCACGGACTTTTTAACATGAGGCGTTCCGGATCTCTCGATAACCAGAGGCTGCTGGTCCGGAAATTGAAAACGGCCCAGTGACTTCTGGTATTCTTCAAGTCCCTTCACAGCATAGCGAAAAAGCGATATTCCGTGCATTCCGTATATCATGACGCCGTTCGTCTCATAGACAGCCGGGTTCAGCCTGAACCTTGAGCGATCTTTCAGACCGCTTAATATGCGTTCATTCATCTGGTCTATACGGATGCGTCTTTCCGAAAGAGTTTTCATTGTCTAGAGGATGTCAGATAAATTCTTAAGGTATCTGTCTCAACCGAGATTCATATGTAAAGCGCCAAAGCTTGTTATTGCATTGAATGCAGTTCAATACTACGGGCTTTAGCCCGTAGATATTTATTGAAATGCCTGGCGCGTAAAGAAATCTATTTCTACCTCTGTTGCGAGTTATTACCATGGTAATTGCAAAGAAAGGCAGCCAGTATATACTTTACTCGAAAGACCGGACAAAAGTCTTAGGCAAATTCCGCTCGAGGAAGGCGGCTATCGCCCGCGAGAGGCAGATACAGTTCTTCAAGCACATGAAAAGATAGCTTGGTCAGGCGTCTTAAAAATATAATCCCGAAAATAAAATCAGAAAACTAGTTTACCTTCAGCGTGCCCCAGTGGCCGTTGGCGCGATGGCCCGGTTTGCTGCAGTAATAGACGAATTCACCCGACTTGTCGGCGACGAACTCTATTACAGTCACCTCGCCCGTAGGCGTCTCGGACTGCACGTTGAACTCGTCTATGTTGAAGTTGTGCGTGCCGTTTATCACGTTCACGTATATCCTGACGGTGTCACCCTTGTTCACTTCTATGTTATTCAAGGAGAACTGCGGGTGCGGCTTGCCGTTTTCCATGACGTAAAAAGAATCCATGGAGAATTCTTTTACGCTGTCGACGGCAGTTCCCTGCGCAACAACGTTACCTGTCGAAGTGCAGCCGGCTACTAATGCTACTGCCAAAAGGGCAAAAATTGCATATGCGTATTTTTGTACCATTCCAGTATCTTGATGATAACGTTTTTATACGTAACAATGCCTCTGAAATTACAACGAACTAATGACATATCCTGCAGCAAACAGCAGACCTAACGCCAGATGGGTTTTTATTGTGCCTGCGTTCGCGGGCAGAAGCTTTCCGATATTATTATAGTGCTTTCCTGCTATTTTCGAGGACTTTACGGCCAGAGGCAGCGTAATGAACGTGATAAGCACGTAAACAGGAAACACGGAGAGCGCAACCATCGCCGCGATGTAAACGTACACAAAGAAGACCCCCGCCTGGTACAGCTTCACGGCGCGCTTCTTGCCGAGAAGCACGACGAGCGTCCTCTTGTTCACGGCTTTATCGGCGTTGTAATCAGGAAATTCGTTTATGAACAGTATTAGCGCGACAAGAACTGCTATCGGCACGGATGCAAGCAGCGCGCCTGCTGTGACTGTCGCGGTCTGCACGTAATAAGAGCCGAGCACTACGATCACGCCGAAGCCGATGCCAGTCGACAGCTCGCCCAGTCCGCGGTAGCCGAGCTTGAAAGGAGGCGCGGTGTAAAAGACCCCAAGTACGGCGCCGGCCAGGCCAATTAGCAGTATCGGTATGCCAAAGACAGTGTAAAAATATGCACCCACAAGCGCGCCGGCTGCGAGAAAGACGGCGGAAATCGACAGAACTTTTTCCGGAGACATTATGCCGTCCTGAATTATCCTTGAGCCTCCTGAAAACGGGGTCGGCGTCTTGTTTGCAGCATCGTTGCCGCTCCTGTGGTCAAAGTAATCGTTGCTTACGTTCACTCCGAGATGGATGAACGATGCGCCCAGCATGGCCAGGAGAAAATACAATACGTTGACGGACCCGATATCGCGCAACGCAACAGCAGTCCCTATTATTACAGGTACAATGACTGCTGTAAGAAACGGGGCGCGCGTTATCCTGACCAGCAACCCCGGCTTCATGGCAATATAGTGTATTCGGGATAATAAATATCTATATGGATAAAAAAGAGAAAAATTACTCTAAATACATGACGTGCCTATCCGCAGGAACACGTCACCTTAACAGTGCATACTTCTTTGCAATCTTGGTCTTTGCCCACTTGTCAGCAAGGCCGCACCATTTTCCTACTTCAGGCTTCGAGGCGAACACAAGGAACACGAACAGGTATACGATGTGATCGTCCACAACCGGATTGTTGGCCGGGAACAGCAGCGCGGTCCACATCAGAAAGACCAGCAGCGCTCCTATGTAGCTGCCGAACTTCAATGCGGCGCCTGTCAACAGCGTCACGCCGATCACAAGCAGCGCAGCCATGAACAAAACGTCTATTACGACGCTGCCAGACATCGCTTTGTATATTGACGCAAAGGGACCCGTTACTGCATTCGAGAGGAAGCCGGTTGTCGGCGATCCACCCGCCAGCCACGCACCTGCAGGTTTTGTCGCGAATCCGAGCCCGAACAGCTTGTCGATGAATGCCCAAAAGAAAATCCATCCAAGGGAAAGCCGCAGCCCGATCCATGCATATTGGGATTTTGTATATGTCATTAATAACTCATTGATTTTCCCTATTATTATACTTTTTACGGAAGAATAACAGCGAAATGTTTCCCCATGAAATCGCACGATTTTCCCTTTTCAACGAAGCCGCAGCTTTGTTTAAAAAGTGATGGACATCTGCTTGATGCGAGGCATTGCTCGCAATGCCTGCACGCACGAAGCAAAGCTCCGTGCTGTGTCCATCGATTCGCTAGGCTATCAACACTAAACGTATGCTGATAGCCGACTTTTTAAACAAAGCTCGAAGCCGCCAAAGATATTTATAGGAACCCGCTACATCTAATTAAGCAATGAAAACGGAAACAACCGCCAAAATAATAATTGTACTTTCTCTCATCGGGCTGGTCGACGCGGCTTATTCCACATATGAGCACTACGAGATCATATCAGGGGCAATCGGCAAAAGCTTCTGCGACCTCGGTGTGGGAATAAGCTGCTCCGCCGTGAACGGCTCTTCATTCTCAGAGGTATTCGGGATACCTATGGCACTGATAGGCGTATTCTGGTTCGCCGTGCTGATAATTCTCAGCCACATGATGCTCCGCGGCAGCAAGAATATGGAATTCTTCGTTTTCGTCTGGTCCGTTACCGGACTCGGCACCGTATTCTGGCTCCTGTATGCTGAATACGTAATCGGCGCGATCTGCCTGCTCTGCACGCTTGTGCACATAATAGTTATAGTGAATCTGGTGCTGGCATACAAAAGCCTCAAAAAGCCAATCTTAAAATACCTCGAAGATACATTCTATAGGTAGTGATAAAATGCCGAAAGGGAAAAAATTCAACGCAAAGCCGCTTGCTGTGATAGTTATTCTCGCGCTGGTTGTGGGTGGCGGAATAATGTTTCTCGGCGGAAAAGAAAAAAATTATTATGATTTCGCTTCGTGCATGGCCAGTAGTGGGTTGCAGGAAATCGGCAGTGATTCCTGTTTGCACTGCGAGAACGAGAAAAGAATAATCGGGCACGACGCGTTCAAGAAGAATTTTGACGATGTAGGAAATTACTACAGATGCAATTTTGATCCGCTGTTCTGCAGCGAGCTCGGGATAAGAGGAACGCCGACGTGGTACATGCCTTCCGCTTCTGGCAAGCAGATCAGCGCCCAGGGGTCCATGTACAGTCTCTCGGGCACGTACACTGAGTACCTCGGCGAGAAGACAATAAGCGAACTCGCGCAGATAACAGGGTGCGCATTGCCGGCTGACTACGATTTAACCGTTGCGCCGGCAGCCGGCGGATATACTGGAGCATAATAATGGTTGAGCTTAGTCTTGGGGTATTAGTGGCCGCAGCGGCTGTGGATTCTATAAACCCGTGCGTTTTCGGGGTTCTTATATTTCTTGTTACTTACATGACAAAAGTCTTCAAGAACAAACACAAGATGCTTATCGGAAGCGCGGTTTACATTCTTTCAGTCTATGTAAGCTACCTCCTGCTCGGCCTGGGCATACTGAAATTCGTGCAGTCCGTCGACCTGGCCATAGGCTTCTACTGGTTTGCCGCGATCGTTGCGATAGCAGCCGGGCTTCTTGAACTGAAGGATTTTTTCAGCTACGGCCGCGGATTCAGCCTGCAGATACTGCCGGGCGGCTCAAAGCGCATTGAAATGTACACAAGACAGGTGGCACTCGTTGAAAAGAGACACCCGTTCCTTAGCATATTTCTTGCGATACTTCTCGGCTTCTTTGTAGTGCTCGTTGAGCTGCCGTGCACTGGAGCGCCTTATTTCGCAATACTCGGGCTGCTGTCACAGGGGGCTTTCCTTGCGGCAATACCACTGCTGCTGCTCTACAACTTCATTTTCATACTGCCTTTGATAATCATAGTGGGAATAGTCTACGCGGGCACTACGACGAAGAAACTGAAAAACTGGAAGACAAAGCATCGCGCAGTGATGCGCCTCGGCATAGGCGGCTTCCTGTTGATACTCGGCCTGTACATGCTGTACACCGTTTCATCCGTTTTCCAGGGTTTCGTCAACTGGTTACTAGTGCTGATTTAGATGGACGATATTCTGAAGTTCATGCGTACCAGAATGGATGAAGAGCACTTCAACCGTTTTTTATACGTTTTTAATTCAGGCAAGCGGATACGGCCGCAGCTTATGAAAGATGTCTGCGATTTTCTCGGAAAAGACTTTGAACCGCTTCTTGCGGCAGCCGTCGCAATAGAAGTCATGCACTGCACGTCGCTTGTGCACGATGACATCGTTGACAAGTCGGAGGAGCGCAGGGGCGGCGAATCTTTTTACAGGAAATACGGGACGAACTCCGCCGTGCTTTTCGGCGATCTTTTTGCGGTCATGGCGACAGAAATTCTTGCGGAGGAGTACAGCAAGGAGATATATCTGGAATTCATAAAAACGATGAAGAACATGATCGACGGGCAGATAATGGAGATAGGGGGCACCGTAAAGGATCTTGAGACTTACTTTTCCTACGTCGACAAGAAAACGTCCTCGCTTTTCGCGATGTCGGTGAAAATACCGCTTATGTATTATGGAATAGAAAGAGACGATCTTGTGAAGTCGGCGAGGGATTTCGGCACGGTCTTTCAGATGATCAACGACATGTCGGGGAAGAAAGAGGTGGGCATTCTTGACTTTTTGCCGCCGGCGGATGCCGCCATGATTATAAGAAACAGGCTGGAAGAATTGAAATCCTGTCCGGTTCCGATAAAGAAAAACCTCGAGTCGCTCAAGATTTTTTGAAATCGAGCGCGCACGAATTCATGCAGAAACGCTTTCCTGTAGGAGTATTATACCCATCATCAAATACGTGTCCGAGATGGCCGCCGCATTTCGCGCACACGACCTCGGTGCGATTACCATCGTGCACAAACCTGACGGCGCCTTTCTTTGCATCATAGAATGAAGGCCAGCCCGTGCCGCTGTCAAACTTCGCCTTGCTGTCAAAGAGTTCGTTGCCGCAACCAGCACACCTGTAAGTTCCTTCTTCCTTATTATTAAGAAGCTTGCCTGTGAACGGCCGCTCCGTGGATTTCTTTCTTAACACCTCGTACTGCTCTTTGCTCAGCTTCTTTTTCCAGTCTTCGTTATTCATGCACTTCACCTATGGAAAGCACTTTATCGCAAACCGGGCACAGGTAGAAATTTTTCATTCCCGACACCACAAGCGTTGCATTATGTATACGCTGGTTGCAGAAGGGACATACAGGGCTCTTCTGTGTCTCAATATTTGCAGAACCTCTCGGAACGATGTCCATTATAAGAATTCCACGGACATCTTTAAAAATATGAAACCCGTATATTTACCATGATGCAGACAGAATTCATGACTGCAGTTTTTACGTCGCTTATTCTGCTTGCTGCGATAACAATCGGGTATTTTGCCTCGTACAAACCGGTTTATGATGAGGAAAGAGAGGGCAAAAGAAAATAGCCATTGGGTTTATTCTCTTTGCTTTGGTACCTTGTCGAGGATGGAGAAGTCGAATCCGTAGTATTCCAACAGCCCGTGTATTCCTGTGCTAATATCGACCAGCGGCTTCCACAGCGCGCTTACCTTGGCTATATCGGCGCGGCTGCGTTCAACGTCGCCTGGAGTTGCGGGAGCAAACGTCACGTCGGGCGTGCTTCGCGTTAAATTGCTGATTATCTGGACGATATCCGTGACGGAACGGTCTTTTCCTGTGCCGATGTTGTACGTACCGTCGTGCTGCAGCCCGAGCATCAGCGCGCTGACCACATCATCAATGTGAACGAAATCGCGCGTCTGGGAGCCGTGGCCATATATTGTGATGCCCTTGTATTTCGGGATGGCGGAAGCGAACTTGTTTATCACGCCGTGCCCTCTCGGTCCGTATACGTTGAACAAACGGACGATAAACGAGCCCTCTGGAGCTATGTGCTCGCCTTTGAGCTTGCTCTTACCGTACTGGTTTTCCGGCTGCGCGGCATCGGTTTCCTTGGCGCCTCTACTTTCGCCGTATACGGCGGCAGACGATGCAAAAATTACTTTTGCCTTCGCCTTGCGCGCCGTCTCGAAAACGTTTTTGCTGCCGAGAAAGTTGGTGTTGTAAACGAGATTTTCATCCGTGGCACGCGCCTCGCTAATTGCGGCCAGGTGGAATACGATCTGGCATCCGTGCATTGCTTTTGCGACGTCGCTTTCGTCGCGTATATCCCCTTCAATAAGCTTCGCGGATTTTACCCATTCTTTCTTGCCCGAGTAGAAATTATCAAGAACTATGACTTCGTGACCTTCTTCAACAAGACGTTCTGTCAGGTGGCTGCCGATGAAGCCTGCGCCGCCGGTAACAAGTATTTTCATTAGGTTAGTATCTAAGAAAAATTTATAAGCAAGTGACAGGAGCAATTTCTCGGTCGTATATTTCAATCAGACAAGCAACTTGAGAATCATGATCAGGCCTGCGAAGCCGATGCTTACCGCGACTACGTGAGACGGCTTCAGCCTTACTTTTGAGTCGCTTTCGCTGTACCTCATCAGGCCAGCCGATGACTGCGGCAGGTATTGCTTTTCTTTCTCCGACATGGCTATACTTCCGATAATAATGCTTAAAAAATGATCTACCAGGAGTCTATCTTGTTTCTCATGACGTATTTGAAATCTTCCACGTAGCCGCGCCAGCTTCTCTTTCGGCGGCGCATCAGGTAGCGGAAATTCTTCAGGCCGTCGGCGACGCCCACGCCCCTGACGTAGATCGGCGACGATATCGGCACGTTTATCGTGCGCAGCTTGTTGCGCCCGACTTCAAACACTATTTCCACCGCAATCTCGTAACGCTCAGCCTTTATGTACATTTTTCTCAGCGCGTCGGCGCGAAACGCGCGGAAGCCGCTCTCCGTGTCCTTAAGGTTTGTGCCGGATACGAAATTAGTCGCGTTGTTCAAAAAGAAATTACCGAACTTCTTGACGAACGGATATTTTCGCAGGTCGCGCGCGCCAAGAACGAAATCATAACCCCTGTTGATACGGTCTATGAACTGCTGTATCTCCTCGGGCTTGTGCTGGCCGTCGGCGTCTATTGTAACGACGATGTCAGCTCCCATCTTCAGTGCTGCATTGAATCCGGTCTGCAGCGCGCCGCCCAGCCCGCGGTTGACTTTATGGCTGATCACGGTCGCCCCGGCTTTCTTTGCTTCCTGGGCCGTTTTGTCGTGCGAAGCGTCGTCCACGACCACAACTTTGCCGTATTTCTTCGCTTCCCTGACTACACGGCCGACTGTTTTTTCTTCGTTGTACGCAGGGATGACTATAACATTAGACATAGTGAAACAAATAAATTCTGTATATTTAAGGCTACTTTATTCATTATAAAAACATTGGGTAATAAGGTGGATTTATGGTAGGACGACTGATTGTGTTCGAGGGGCTTGATGGATCGGGCATAAGTACGCAGGCGGCCATGCTGCGCAACCATCTGGTTTCAAAGGGAAAAGACGTAATACTGACAAAAGAGCCGACAGATGGATTGATAGGCGGCTTAATCAAATCCTGCCTGCGCAAGGAATGGAAAACAGATCCGCTCACGCTGCAGATTCTGTTTGCTGCAGACCGCGCGCACCACCTGACAAGCGAGATAGAGCCAGCGTTGAAAAAGAATAAGATAGTTATATGCGACCGTTACATTTTATCATCGCTTGCGTTCGGCAGCCTGGCCGTGTCAACGGAAATAATCAAGCAGCTGAACTCGAACTTCATGAAGCCGCATATGACTATCGTCGTGGATACTCATCCGAAAATATGCATAGACCGCATGCAGCGCGGCAGGCATCATGTAGAGCTTTTCGAAGAAGAACACAAGCTGACACAGATAAGGCAGAATATGCTAGCGCTGAAGAAGCAGTTTCCAGACACGTTCTTCGTGGACGGAAACAGGACGCCGGATGAAGTTCATGCTGATATAAAGAAACTTATCGGGACGAAGTAAGGTCTGGATTAAGCCTGATTGGGCTTGTCCTGCTTTACACCCTCGGCCGCTTCTTTCAATTTTCTCAGTTCTTCTTTCTTTGTTTCGAAGTATTCTTCAAACCGAGGTGTTGTTGAGAGCAAACGCGTTCTCGCCTTCTTCTCTACGGCAACGAAACCGCGCTCGACGAGCTCGTGGACGTATTCGTAAGTTCTGTTGCCGATTACCTTGACTATGTCGGATTGTTTTATCGGCTGATGGTAAGCGATAACAGATAGCACGCGCAAAAGACCGCGCGACATGTCTGCGTGCGGAGTGAGGTCGGCGACGCTGGACATGTACTCACTTTTTACTATCAGCTTGTAGCCGCCGATGTCGGAGAGTTTTATTCCATGCGCAGGGCTTTCATACCGTTTGTTCAGCTCTTCGAGCATTTTCCTTAGTTCGTCCATTCTTCCGCGCACGAGCCTCTGGAGATCTTCCAGCGAGAGGGGACTTGTAGTAGTAAATAGTATCGCTTCCAGCAGCGCAAGTTTCTGTTCGTTTATTGC
This sequence comes from archaeon, assembly GCA_035289025.1. Classification (GTDB taxonomy): domain Archaea; phylum Aenigmatarchaeota; class Aenigmatarchaeia; order GW2011-AR5; family GW2011-AR5; genus GW2011-AR5. The sequence goes on along the minus strand of DATDYJ010000080.1, from coordinate 3,786 downwards.
CATGATCATCCCTGATACATTTTTTAGGTCTTTTTCTCTCCGTCTATCTCTGCCTTTTCCCTAACCTTGATAAAAATTTCCTTGAACATCTCTTCCTGATCCACTGTAATAAGGTCGCGCATCATCAGGTGCAGCACAGGGAGAAAGGTTTTTACTATATCCTCTCTCCGCCACGAGTGTACCAGCTCGGACAGCGTCGTGCTGTGCAGTTTTACTATTTCCCTGTATATTTCATCTATCCTTACTTCTATGTCTTCTTCCTTTTCTATCAGCCGCTCCACCGCGCGGCGCATGCGCAGTTGCTTGCCTTCTTTGCGCTCCTGAAATTCGAACGCCTTGTTGAGCGCACTGACAAGCTCGGAGAGCGTGACTTTTCTTGTCGGCTTGCGCGTCATCGGCGGAAGAAGCATCGGAACGTTCTCTATATCGAGCGGGATAATTTCTTTCTGCGAAAGCGCTTTTTGCTCCTCCTCGTCCAGAAGCAGCTCGGCTTTCATGCGCAGAAGTATTGCTGCGACGAGAATGAAACGTGCGGGCACGCGAAAGTCAAATTTTTGCAGCTGCGCCATGTAACGAGTGAAGACTTCGGCGAGCTTGATGATGTCGACGGACATCGGGTCCATGCCCTCCTCGGCGACAAGCGTGGTGAGCACTTCCTGCCAGTCCGTGCCGATGATTATCGTCTGGATAACCTGGTTCACGTCTATTACTTTCTTTTCTACTAATTGTTCTTCTGGCATTATTTCTTCCCCTTGATAACTTTGTAATGTAACTGGATATAGTCTTTTCTGCGTTTTATTACAATAAGTCTCATCTTTGATTCGAAATTTTCTTGAGCAAATACAGGTATACCCGTCCCTACTATCACAGGCTCAACATTCAGTATTACTTCATCGACAAGATCTTTTCCCATAAAGGATGAATTGTTCTCGGAGCCGCCCGACAATATAACGCTTTTCAATTTCATCGAGCGTGCCTTTTCCAGTGCAGCTTCCGGTGAATCAGCTATCTCGAATCCTTCTGGTGCCTCCATGCTCCTGGAGACTATTATCCTTTCTGATTTTACATCAAGTAGACCGTACTTCGTGTAGTGCTTGTTACACATTTCGTACGTTTTCCTTCCCGTTATAAAGCATCCGGCTTTTTCAGAAAGCTGCTTAAAATCATACCAACCTGCATCAGAGAGAAAATCCTCTTCTCCCGACTTTCTTGCAATTATACCATTCCCGCTCATTGCCATGAATAACGTTACTTTCATTTTCGTCCCCTCGCTATTATGAAAATTTTGTAATTTTTGAATTCACTTTTACCTTTGTATGGAATCTTCTTTGAAAATACTACATCAAAGCCGCTTTCTGCCAACAGTTTTTTTATTTCTTCCATCCTGTAGAAATTAACAAAAATTTCCCTTTTCGGATCCAGAGGCTCGGTTATCATTTTTTCCCCTTCGCCTTCCTGCAGGGCTATGTACAGCAGGCCGTTACTTTTTAGAGCACGACTGAAATTTTTAATAACTTTTTTTACATCACTTTTTTTCAAATGTATCAGGCAGAATGCGGCAACTATGCCATCGAACGACCTGTCCGACAGCTTCATTTTTCTAATATCTGTTATTTTAAATTTTATCTTTGGAAGTCTATTTCTTGCAACAGCTATCATTTTTTTCGACGCATCAAAACTATTCACGCTGAATCCTCTGCTATGAAGATAATAAGAATCGTCCCCAACACCACAGCCTGCATCCAATACTTCTGAATTTCTTGGAAGCATTTTTGCGAAAATCTCCAAAAATTCATTCGGGCCTGTAAAGGTCGTACTATATTTCTCTGCCACAGAATTATAAACTGACACGGAATTGTTCCTCATAATCATCCCTTCGGCATTTCTATGCCGAATACCTTCGATACGCCGCCTTCTATTGACACGCCGAATACTTTGTCAGCGTCAGCGATAGTCAGGTCATTGTGCGTAATCACTATGAACTGCAGCGTCTTCGAATACTTCTTGATCAGGTTTGCTATCTTCCTTGTGTTGGCCTTGTCAAGGGACGCGTCTATCTCGTCGAGGACGTAGAACGGGGCTGACTTGTGCTGCATCACTGCGAACAAAAAGGAAAGCGAGGCGAGCGTCTTTTCACCGCCTGACATGGCGTCCAGGTTGACTATTTTCTTTCCCGATGGGTTGGCTTCGATTACAAGGCCTGTATCTATATTGCCTTCTTCCTCAAGGCGCAGCATGCCTTCCCCGCTTGTCATGTCCTTGTATATGCGCAGGAAATTCTGGCTTATCTCTGTAAACGTTTCCATGAATTTTTCGAAACGTCTCTTCTCGACGTCCTTTACTATATTCATGACGGCGTCTTTTTCTTCGAGGAGCCTGTCGAGTTTTTGCCGCAACTGCTCGAATTCCACGCTCGTCATGCCGAATTCCTCTATGGCCTTGAGATTGACGGGACCGAGCTGGTTTATTTCTATTAAGCACCGCCGCACACGCTCCTGAAGCTCCTCTATGGACTGGTCGAAAAACTTTTCCACATCGGAAAATTCCTCCAGCTCTATAGTCAGGTTGTCCATGGATGCGTCGAGCTTTGCCTTCTCGATACGGCTTCTGCTCACCATGCTCTGGAGCACCATGCGCTCCTCGTATATTTCTTTATGACGCTTCCTGTACTCGTCCAGTTCCTTCTCTTCCTGGCTGCGGGCTGATTGCAGCTTGACTACTTCCTGGGTTTCTTCCTGTTCCTGTGCGCGCAGATCGTCTAACTGGCTTTCCATCTTCTCGATCTCCGCTTTCAGATTCTCATTTTCCTCGAGCTCTTTACCGGCGCTGAAACCAGTTGCTTTCAGCTTCTTGTAGAAACCGCCTATCATCACACCTGACGGCTCAACCAAGTCTCCGTCCAGCGTGGCTATCCGCCAGCCTCTTGTTCTTCGGGCCTGGTCTATGTTGTCCATGACAAGCGTGCTGCCCAAAATGAAGTTCATTGCCGGCTCGTACAGACGCTCGAACTTCACAAGATCGATGGCATAGCCGATGCATTTACCGTCGAACTTTTTCCTCGGCCTGCTCTGGATTTTATTTAGCGGGATAAAGCGGGCACGGCCGACTTTGCGCTCCTTAAGATGCTTAATACAGAACGCCGCTGTATCATCGGTGTCGACAACTATGTCGTTTGCATGCTTGCCTGCGGCAACCTCTATTGCAATCGAATACTTGTTCGGCACCTCAATCAGCGACGATACGGTTCCGTAAACTCCGGGGTGTTTCAGTGATAAAATTTCCTTGGTTATGTGGCTTGCGCCTCTCATCGCAGCACGTTCGATCTCGCGCTCGTTGAAGGATATCTTGTCGCGCTTGCGCAGGATGTCGTTGTTTATGCCATCGATCTTGCGCAGAACGTCGATGTTGCGCGACTTCTTAACCAGTTCGTCGCTTTTGCGCAGCACGCCCTTCTCGCGGCTCTGCAGCGCGTCATCTGTTTTGTTCAGTTCCTTGCCCATGTCGTCGAATTTTTTCGCATTTTCGAGTATCTCTTTCTCGTAAACGCCCTGACGCTCCTTCACGTCCTTCATTTTCTTCTTCAGTAGCGACGCCTTGGATTTCCGCAGCTCCCCTTCAAAAAGGCGGTATTTTTCCGCGTTCTCCTTTTCCTGCTTCAGCCTCGAAACGAGTTTCTGCTTCTCGGCCACAACTATCATGTTCTCACGCACGCGCAACTCTACCTTCTCCAGCTCCCTGCTCGCTTTTTCCTTCTTCTCGTCGAATTCATGGATGCCTGAGACTTCG
>DATDYJ010000079.1:0-7790 GCA_035289025.1 archaeon | reverse complement strand
GTCTTCTCGATGGAATCGTTCGTGTTGAAAATGTAGACTTCGGTCGTGGCAAGCATGCGGCGAAAAAACTCGGTGCGGAGAGCAAGCTTGCGTTCATCCTTTACCATCTGGTACGGGTTGCAGAAGTTGTTCTTCACCAGGTAATCTATCGCTTCGTCAACGCTTATCTTGCGGAGAATGACAGAGTCTGTAGGATCGCGCTTTATCAGCACCGTCTTCTTTATCACCGTCTGGCTTCTTTTCTTGTACGCACCCAGCACGTCCTCTATGTTCGCGACGCCTCTGCCCTTGGTGTCCAGCTTTGTCTTCTTCACGAGCGGCTCGAACACTTTCCAAAACGTGCCGATGTCATCAGTTATGTAGCTCTGCTTTTCTGAACCGTAAGCCACGACATCATCCTTTGTCAGCTTGACAAAAAACCAGTCGTCTGTCACCAGTTTTGCATTATCCGTTAAAAGCAGCCCAAAAGAATGGGTTGTCTTGCCTGCGCCTGACGTGGCTATCAACGCAATGCCTCGGCCGGAGAAGTCTATGCAAGATCCGTGCACGGAGAAACGGCTGTGTATTGACACATACTCCTCGAGGAAGTCGGCCGCAATGCCGAGTGCGAAGCTCTTTACCCAGCCGTAGTAGTCGGCGTTTATTATGAAGCACGTCTTCGATGCAGGCTCGTAAAGCACGCGAACAGCAGGGTTGTTGTCCTTTATTGCCACTATGCGTCCGTGGGGCCTTACGTCGTCGCTCATGGAATAGAAGTTGTCCTGCCACATTTCCTTGAAATCATCGATGCTTGTGAGCAATTCGATGCATATGCCATGTATGCTGGCTTTACAGTCGTACAGGTATTGCTGGCCGAGTTCGCGCAGCATCCCGTCTTTCTGCTCCGGGCTTATAAGTTCGTACAAATATTTGCCGAATTTTTCCACCATTTCACTCAACTGAATTAGTTGTCAGGCTAGATATTTATAGAACATTGGGCAGACTTGAGTCAATATCGCCCGCAATAAACGTATTTTAACCTTTCCGTCCAATAAAAAAGTGATGTCAGACATACTTTTGTTTTACTAGGTGAAGGGCATAGACGTCGTTTTCTTGCGCACTTGATTTTGTATCAAGACAATTAGGAACGACCACCTGACACGCGGTTAATCCAAAAGATTAACCTGTGTAGATGAAGCATAGCTCCATCTGACATCGGTGTTGAATATGGTAAAAGATCGAAGTGAAGAAATAAAAGATTTGATGAAGAAGCCGGACCATATAAGGAATATTGCAATAGCTGCGCATATTGACCACGGCAAGACAACATTAACTGACAGTCTTGTCGCTGGCGCGGGCATGATGTCAGAGCAGCTTGCGGGAACGCAACTGTTCACGGACTTTGACAAGCAGGAACAGGAAAGAGGCATCACTATTTTTGCAGCTAACGTCAGCATGGTTCACGAAGTCGACGGCACGGACTATCTTGTAAATCTTATCGACACGCCGGGGCACGTTGACTTCGGTGGAGACGTAACGAGGGCTATGCGCGCAGTAGACGGCGCGGTGATACTCACGGATGCAGTCGAAGGCGTAATGCCGCAGACTGAAACGGTCGTGCGCCAGGCTCTGCACGAGCGTGTTAAGCCGGTACTGTTCATCAACAAAGTCGACCGCCTCATAAGAGAGCTCAAGCTGACGCCTGAGCAGATGCAAGAACGCTTTATGCACATAATAATGCAGGTCAACAAACTGATACAAAAATATGCGGAAAAGGAGTTTGCGGAAAAATGGCTGGTAAAAGTCGACGACGGGTCTGTTGCATTCGGCTCCGGTTACCGCAAATGGGCTATCAGCGTGCCGTACATGAAGAGGGAAGGAATCTCGTTTAAAGACGTGATAGAATATACGTCAAGCGGGCGGGATGATGATCTTTCAAAGAAAGCGCCATTGAGCCGCGTTCTGCTCGACATGGTTGTAAGGCACCTGCCCAATCCGCAGCAGGCTCAGAAGTACAGGATACACAAACTATGGCACGGCGATCTGGATAGTGAAATAGGCAAGAGCATGCTGGCGATGGATCCAAACGGACCGCTGGCAATAATAATAACAAAAGTAGTTCCTGACCCGCATGCAGGGCTGGTTGCAACGGGACGTATTTTCTCGGGAACGCTGCGAAAGGGTGAGGAGGTAAGGCTGGTAGGGCAGCATATGACAAAGCGCGTGCAGCAGGTATCCGTGTATAAGGGACCGCAGCGCGTGCAGATGGAAGAAATACCGGCGGGCAACATAGTCGGCATAGTCGGACTGACTGATACTTTTTCCGGCGAGACAATATGCAACACGAACAGGGAGATCGAACCGTTCGAGGCAATAAAGCACATGTTCGAGCCCGTGGTCACCAAAGGCATAGAGTGCAAAGATCCCGGCGATCTGCCGAAACTCATAATGTTCCTGCGGCAAGTCAGCCGAGAAGACCCGACGCTTGTAGTCAAGATAGACGAGGAAACAGGACAGTATCTTGTGTCAGGGCTAGGCGAGCTGCACCTGGACGCTAAAGTGGAGCGTCCGCTGAAAGAGAAAGAAATAAACGTCACGCTTTCACCGCCTATTGTCATTTACAGGGAAACTGTCAAGACAAAGAGCCCTGAAGTCGAGGGCAAGTCGTCAAACAAACACAACAGGTTCTACCTGACTATAGAGCCTCTTGAACAGGGAGTTTACGATGCTATAGCAAGCGGCAAGCTCGAAGAGAAAAACATACGAAAATTCATAAAAGACAGAATACCTGCATTGCTTGAAGGCGGCATGGAACGCGACGAGGCAAAGAGCCTGACGGACCTGTATGAGCGAAACGCGCTTGTGGACTGGACAAAGGGTATACAATATCTTAACGAGACAATGGAACTTATAATAGAATCTTTCGAAACTGTAATGAAAGCAGGGCCGATATGCGGCGAGCCGTGTACGGGCATGAAAATAAGGGTACTGGATGCGAAGCTGCACGAGGATGCTATACACAGAGGCCCCGCGCAGGTGCTGCCCGCTATAAGCGACGCGATAAAGGAGGCTGTTATGCGCGCGAGGCCGACGCTGCTTGAGCCCGTGCAAACGATTCGCGTGGATGTGCCGGATGAGCTCATGAGCAACGCCATGAATCAGGTGCAGAACAGAAGAGGCCAGGTCATGGACGTGAAGACGGAAATGGGCGCGGCGGTAATACAGGCTAAAATGCCTGTTGCCGAGATGTTCGGCTTCGAGGGACAGCTGAAGAGCGCAACGGGCGGCAAGGGCTTCTACTCGCTTGTTGATGTAAGTTTCGAAAAAATCCCCGAAGACCTCAAGATGTCGGTCATACAGAGGATACGCGAAAGAAAGGGCATGTCGAAAGAAATGCCGCAGATCTAGAAATCGTACCTTAGCATCGCGGCATGTTCCGCACGCGGAACCATAGAACCTTCTTTTCTTTTTTTCAGAAGCATATTGTAGTAGATTCCAAGCTTTTCTGACAAACGCACGCCAATCGGCAGTTCTCCGTAGCCAACTTCGTGGCTGCGAACATTGAATTCGAAAAACGCACCCGAAAAATCAAAGCGCCATGGAAGATCAACGCTGCCGGAAATGCCTGCTATAAATCTGTCTTCACGGCCTTTCGCATCAAACCACAGTGGAAGTGCCTTGAAACTTAATGTTGACCCTTTTGGCATTGGCGGAGAATATTTTACGCCAAGACTTATGCGGTTATCAGTCTGCGAACCTACGACAATCTCCGACATTGCAGAAAAGCCTTTGCCGATTTTCTTTGTAAGCATGTTTTTCCCAAAATAGTTCTCGTCACCATAGAACTCAACAAACGTGTATCCGTCTATGCCAGTGATTTTGTAGAAAATATTTGGCCTTACAAACGACCTGTCTGTGTTTTCGTGTATTGCGGCAGCTTCTCCTACAAACTTCACATTATTATCCTGCGCGTACGCATTCACAGAGCCTGCCAAGACAAGTGCTGCGGCTACAATAAACTTTCCCATAAATACCGCTAGGAGATGGCAGAAGTCTTTTTAACCGTATGGTGTCAAATTTAAGAAGGTTACGACTATTCGTAAGCCGATAGTTATGAGAAAAGAAACTAAGGTTGCTTTTGGTGCAGTTGCTGCAGGCGCAGGCGTGTATGTGTTTAACAGGTTAGTTAGTTCTTACAGACGTCACATGAAAGAAGTCACAGGCGATCCCATAAGAGCCGCAATTATACGCGGAATGTCCCCAGATAACGATCGTGTAGTTGTTGCACCAAAGAGTTACGGAACGAATGAAACACGCCCAGACGAGGACGTCCTTTTTATTGGTGGTGTTCCAGATACGTACAGGCTGCCGGAAGCTCTGATAGGAGTGCAAACACGCAGATATCCCGCAGTTCTATAAACCCGCAAATTCAAAACCTTTATAGACGTACGAGATGATTTTCTTGATCGCTACATGAATAAGCGTAGCTTATTCTGTACGTGCGAAGAAACTTCGCAATGTATAGGTTATAGTTCTCCAAGGAAAGAAACCAGATATTATAGCCTTGGGAACTATATGTGAAACCAGTCGTAAATATCTGAATCTTTGCTGGTTTCACTATAACACCAACTACGGTATGAGTTAACCTTATAAAGATTTCCTAGCCAGTAACAAAGTACAAAGTACATTGTTAAGCTTTGCTTAACTTGTGGTGGCGAAAATCGTTTCGCCACGCACATTTACGAGTGTATTTTTATGATATGTTCCCAAATGAACATGTCATCCGGAATGCATTGAAACAATGCATTCTCGGATAATGCCGCACTGGTTAAAGGCGGCATTCCAAAATGATCGGAGGAGTAATAATGGCTGACAAAAAACCGCACATGAACATTGTAACAATAGGTCACGTTGACCACGGCAAGTCGACACTTGTAGGCAGGCTGCTATACGATACAGGCGCAGTCCGCGACGAGCAAATGAGAAAGCTAAAGGATCTGGCGAAGGAGCTCAAAAAGGAAACTTTCGAGTTCGCATTCGTCATGGACAAACTAAAGGAAGAAAGAGAGCGCGGCGTAACGATAGATATCATGCACCAGCGCTTCGACACGCCAAAATACTACTTCACAATCATAGACGCACCGGGTCACAGGGACTTCGTCAAGAACATGATTACCGGTACGTCACAGGCAGACGGCGCAATCCTTGTCGTGTCTGGCAAAGACGGAATTCAGGACCAGACAAAGGAGCACGCATACCTTGCAAAGGTGCTTGGCGTCGGCCAGATGGTTGTTGCGATCAATAAAATGGACGCAGTCAACTACGACGAACACAAATACAAGGAAACAAAAGAAGCCGTGATAAAACTCCTGAACGGTATCGGTTACAAAACAGGCGAGATGCAATTCGTTCCGACGTCAGGATATCTTGGCGACAACGTTGCAAAGAGATCCGATAAAATGCCGTGGTATAAGGGTCCGATACTCATCGAAGCACTTGATGAGTTCAAGATGCCTCCACAGGCAACTGACAAGCCGCTTAGACTTCCTATTCAGGACGTCTACAGCATTACCGGTGTCGGCACTGTGCCCGTGGGCAGAGTAGAGACGGGTGTGCTGAAGGTAAACGACAAGATCGTCTTCGTGCCTTCGGGCGCTCAGGGTGAAGTAAAGAGCATAGAAATGCATCATGAGCAGTTTCAGGAGGCAGGACCGGGCGACAACGTCGGCTTCAACGTAAGAGGTGTCGGCAAAGGGGACATAAAGCGCGGCGACGTGGCGTGCCATTTGCACAACGCGGCAAAACCTGTAAAGGAATTCACGGCGCAGATAATCGTGCTGAACCATCCCAGCGTAATAAGCAAGGGCTACACACCTGTTTTCCACATCAGCACTTCACAGATCGCATGCACAGTAATTGAGATCGTGAAGAAGATGGATCCGAAGACGGGCGCTGAAGTCACAGAGAACAAAGAGTTCCTGAAAACAGGCGATGCGGCAATAATAAAGGTAAAACCGACGAAGCCTCTGATCATAGAGAAGCAGTCGGAAATGCCTGAGCTGGCAAGATTCGCTATACGCGATATGGGCCAGACGGTTGCCGCAGGTATCTGCATCGACGTAACTTATTAGTAAAGAGTTTTGCTCTTCTTATTTTTTCTTTTTTATTTCAAATTTAATTTTATTTCACTGTCATAAATTTTTCTAAGGCATTTATCTATGAACATCATAGTACTATCATGAGAATCGCATACGCTGTATCGCTGCTCATAATATTGACTGCTTTTGCTGCAAGCGTTTACCTCTACCCGCAGATGCCTGATAAAATCGCGGCGCACTGGAACATAAACGGCGACGCTGACGGCTACATGGATAAGACTACAGCATTGTCTATTATGCCGCTGATAGCAGTCGGCATGTTGGCGCTTTTTGTTGTCGTGCCCAGAATAGACCCGAAGAAGCGCAACATAGGAAAATTCAGGGCGTACTTTGACGGTTTTGTGGTACTTCTGCTAGGATTTCTCCTGTACGTACACGCACTTGTCATAGCATGGAATCTGGGGATAAATTTCTCAATGGCGCAGATGCTGGCGCCTGCTGTAGGCGTTCTGTTCTACTATGTCGGGGTTCTTACCAGCCATTCGAAAAGAAACTATTCCATAGGCATACGCACGCCGTGGACGCTTTCCAATGAGAAAGTCTGGGACAAAACACATCTGGTCGGCGGCATGCTGTTCCGGGTAGCAGGAGTGATCGCGATATTCGGTGCGGCTTTGCCGCAGCATGCATTTTTCATGGTTCTTGCCCCGATAATTACGGCAAGCATAGCGGTTTACGCATATTCCTACTTCGTGTACAGGAAGATGACAAGAAAGGGGTAGTTTTAAATACATGTATGACAAGTAATACAAATAGGTGGTACTGTGCAGTTGAGCGTAAGAGATGTAGACGAGGGTGTATTCAGGCAGTTCAAGGAAAAGGCTGTAAGAGAAGGCATGCCAGTAGGCAAGGCGCTGAACATGGCTATGAGCATGTGGGTATGGGACAACAAAAAAAGAGTCAGGCTTACAGACCTGAAACCCATGAATTTCGGCAAAAACAGCGAAAAATTAAGCGAGGAAATAGACAAAATAGTATACGGTGATTAGTTATTTCTGTGATTATAGATTCCAGTATTATAGTATCCGCCTACAATGGTGTCGATCAAAATCACGAGACAGGTCTGAAAATAATAGACGACGTTGAAAAAGGCAAATATGGCAAAGAGATTATCGTATCTAATTTTATTTTTGATGAAACAATGACTGCTATATTTGCGAAAACAAAGAACAAGGAATTTGCGATAAAAGTCGGCAATAACCTGTTAGGATCGTGCATAATGCTGAATGTGGATAAAATCGTGTTTTCAAAATCATTTGAAATGTTCTCAAGTAAAAATAAATTAAGTTTCACCGACTGTACAATAGTAGTCATGGCAAACGAGTACGGCATAGACCATATTGCCACATTCGACAAGGAAATCAAAAAATATTTCAGGAACTGTGTGGATTCGTAACGCTTTTATACTTATTGACCTATCTTAGTGTTTGTTAATAATGAACAAACCTTCTTTGTGAAAGAAGGTTTATCAAGAAAATGATTATAATGAATACAGCACGAATCAAACTGACCGGAAAAGACCCGAAGATGCTCGACGAACTGTGCAGCGAGATAAAGGATGTTGCACAGAAACTGGGCGTCGGCGTAGCCGGACCTATTCCTCTTCCCACGAAGAAGCTTCGCATACCGATCATGAAGACGCCATGCGGCGAC
>DATDYJ010000078.1:0-2459 GCA_035289025.1 archaeon | reverse complement strand
CAAGCGACGAGAACCGCAGCCGCACGGCAATCTCGCCGAACACCTTGGCGGCAATAAGTATGACTGCAACGTCGAATAATACCTGCACTTCCAGAGCCATGTTATTCTCTTGTAGCCGCCGTCTTTAAAGATTTCCCGATTAGAAGACGTAATTGTAACGTATTGTCAGTTTTAATCAGATATTGAATTTATAAATATTTCCGTTATGATTGGGCACATGGATATGCTTTTTGGCGATAGCAAAGGAAGAGATATGCTTTTTTGGCGTGGCGATGTTTTATACGTAAACACAACGCCAGATGCTCTCAAAGCGTACGTTGACAGCCTTTGTACAAAACGGCCTTGCGGTTACGCATTTCATTCTCCAACGGGACGTGAACGGCATGAAATAGATGGAATCCAGAGGCTTGAAGTAATGGAAAGATCTCAGGGTAGACCGCTGACAATTAGAGAACTTACAGGGATGCTACACGAAGATCCTGAGTAATTAGCGCGTAATTCCAGGTTCTTTATTTAACCGTAAAATACAACATGTAAAAATGGATAAAACACTGCCTTTCACAAGAGACCAGGTAGAAAAAATAGTGCGCAATAACCCTACACCGTTTTATTTGTATGACGAACGCGGCATAAGGGAAAGTGCGCAAAGTCTGACAAAAGCCTTCTCGTGGTCTCCTGGTTTTAGGAATTATTTTGCTGTAAAGGCTACGCCTAACCCGCATATTCTCGGGATAATGAAGGAAGAAGGTTTCGGGACTGACTGCAGTTCCATGCCTGAACTTGTGCTTTCTGAAAGAGTAGGAATAACAGGCGAGAACATAATGTTCACGTCGAATGACACGCCTGCTGAAGAATTTAGGAAAGCCGCAGAACTGGGCGCAATAATCAACATAGACGACATAAGACACATCGGCATGCTGAAGGAAAATGCAGGCGTGCCGGATGTAATCTGCTTCCGCTACAACCCCGGACCTCTCAAGACGGGCAACATAATCATAGGCAATCCGGTCGACGCAAAATACGGCCTTACTAGGGACCAGATATTCGAGGCGTACGCTGCGATGAAGTCGGCGGGAGTGAAAAGGTTCGGCATACACACGATGGTCGTCTCGAACATGCTAAATGAAGAATACCTGATAGACACCGCCAAAATGCTTTTCGGCCTTGCAGCCGAAGTTTCCAGGGAAATCGGCATAAAATTCGAGTTCGCGAACCTCGGCGGAGGCGTTGGCATACCTTACAGGCCCGAGGACAAGCCTGTTGATATAAAGAAAGTTTCGCAAGGCATAAAGAAAGCATACGAAGAAACTGAAACACAGATAAAAATATTCATGGAATGCGGGCGTTTCATAACCGGGCCACATGGATATCTCATATCAAAGGTAAGGCACGTCACCAAGAAATACAAGAATTTCGTTGGCCTTGACGCTACGATGGCCAACCTGATGCGCCCTGCGATTTACGGCGCGTACCATCACATAACTGTCATGGGTAAGCAGGACAATGAAAAAACATTTTTGTGCGATGTTACTGGCAGCCTCTGCGAGAATAACGACAAGTTCGCAATAGACAGGAAGCTGCCGGAAGTCGAAGAAGGCGACATAGTCGTGATTCACGACGTTGGCGCGCACGGTCACGCGATGGGGTTCCAGTACAACGGAAAACTCCGCTCGGCAGAACTGTTGCTCAGGCAGGACGGCACAACAAAGCTGATAAGGCGTGCGGAAACAATCGACGATTATTTCGCGACGCTTGTCTAAGTCAGGCACTTATTCAGTGGACTTTATCGCTGGGCATTTCGTATATTTCGAGGCCGAGGCTTCGAACCCAGTCTCTTAAGCTGTCTTCCACAATCCGGGGATCTGGACCGTTTCTTACGCACATTTCCGCGCCCCCGGATCTTGTAATCCCGTCAGGATAGAATACGTCACAGCGGTATCCGGAATCAGCGTCAATAATATACGCGTCGAGCGAAATACTTCTGAAAGGAATAGCAAAGTGCTTCACAGTACCTTCAGGCACCGTCATAAAAATAATTGTCCAAAAACTATATAAATAGTTTGGAGCGCTGTCAGGTGACGTTACCCATAAATAATATGTTTCTTTTGGAGCAGTTTTTTAGTTAATTCTATATTCTTTTAGTTAAGTTTTTCTTTCTAAGAAAAACTTAAGCGCTGGGAGGGAGATTTGAACTCCCGCTCGCCCGAAGGCGAACAAGCTTGCAGGATAATGCCAAAGTTTTCTTTCCCCTTAAGGGCTTTCTTTTTCAAAAGAAAGGGCTTAATTCCAGGCTTGCGCGTTTACCAAGTTCTGCCATCCCAGCTTTTCTACTAAAGCTTCTTTTTTAAAGAAGGTTAAAAAGATACTCCTTCAATCTTAGGCCATGGATGTATACGTATCAGGCTCTATTACCCACATACCAAAGCAGGAATGGGGCATTTACGAAAAAATAGGGGAAG
>DATDYJ010000077.1:0-6120 GCA_035289025.1 archaeon | reverse complement strand
TGTCACTTCGGGTTCGTACCAAAAGGTTCTTTAGTTTTCAGTGCATTATTATTACTAGGTGTGAAAAATGAACTGCATGGAATGCGGCTCGGACAAGATTGGTTACGATCCGATCCACGACAACAAATACTGCCGCGATTGCGGCATAGTCGTAGAGGAGTTAGAATTCGCTTGATCGGAACGTCATAAAACACCAGAAACAGGAGATTTGTTTACGACTGTTTATTGAAAAATCTGTCACACCCCAGTAGGGACAACCTTATAAGCTTTCCGTTAAAATAATGATAGACTCTTACTTCTTTGAAAGAAATTAAGGCAACGGCAGTGGAAAATTCCATTAATCAAACCGTTGCCATTAGAGAATAAAAAATAGGTGAATACAATGCAAAAAATAGTACCGGATACAAGCGTGCTCATATCAGGCATACTTACGAATCTGATAGAAACAAAGGAAATAAGCGAGGCCGAGATAATAATCCCGGAATTCGCTGTGGAAGAGCTGCGCGCTCAGGCGTCCAAAGGCCGCGAGATCGGCTTCAAGGGCCTCGAGGAAATGAAGAAGCTGCGCACGCTCTACAAAAATATAACTCTGTCCAAGTCGGGCAGAAGACAGACATACGAGGAAATCCAGCTTGCCAAAAGCGGCAGGATAGACGCACTCATAATAGACGTTGCGCGCGAACACGATGCGACAATATATACCGCGGACTACGTGCAGTACATGTTCGCAGAAGCCGAGGGCGTCAAGGCGCGCTACTTCAAGTCTTATGAAAAAAAGGAAAAAACAATTCTTACGGATATGCTCACGCCGGACACGCTCAGCCTGCATCTAAAGGAAGACACGTGCCCTCTGGCAAAGCGAGGCATGCCCGGTCGGTTCAAGCTGGTTAAGCTGTCCGATGAGAGGATGACTGCAGAGCAGCTCGAAGCAATAATCAAGGACATAATGGATGCTGCTCGTTATGAGAGCGATGCTTTCGTTGAAATCGGCGGCCACACGGCAACCGTAGTCCAGCACGGCAATATGCGCATCGCTATCGCCCGTCCGCCGTTTTCAGACGGCATAGAAATAACCGTCGTTCGGCCGATAGCAAAACTAACCCTTGATGAATACAAGCTGTCTGACAAATTAAAAGAACGGCTATTGAAGAGAGTTGACGGCGTTCTCATCGCAGGCCCGCCGGGTTCCGGCAAGAGTACGTTCGCTGCCAGCATCGCGGAGTTCTTCGAATCGCAGGGAAAAATAGTCAAAACAATGGAGAGCCCGCGCGACCTGCAGGTCAAGCCTGAGATTACTCAGTACACAAAACTAAAAGGGTCTTTTGAAAATACAGCCGACATGCTTCTGTTAGTTAGGCCTGACTACACAATATACGATGAAGTACGAAAAACCAGTGATTTTGAGGTATTTGCAGATATGCGTCTTGCTGGTATCGGTATGGTAGGTGTTGTGCACGCAACCGAGCCAATCGACGCAGTGCAGCGTTTCATAACGCGTCTTGATCTTGGCATGATCCCGCATGTTATCGATACCATAATATTCATCAAGGAAGGTCGTGTTGAGAAGGCGTACTATGTATCAATGGCTGTCAGAACTCCGACGGGAATGACCGAGGCTGATTTAGCACGTCCGGTTGTAGAGGTAAGAAATTTCGAAGACAACACTTTGGAATACGAAATCTATACGTACGGCGAAGAGAAGGTAATCATACCCGTTTCCTCGGAAAAGAAAGAGTCAGGCTTCGCGCGTCTTGCAAAGAAGCAGATACTGGCGGAGCTTCGGCGTTTCGACAGGAACGTGGAAGTCGAGGTAGTCGGCGACAATAAGATAATCGCGCGCTTCGAGAACGACGTGATCCCGCGCGTTATAGGCAAAGGCGGCGAGACGATAAAGGCGCTCGAAGAGCATCTTGGCATCAAGATAGACGTCAGCCCCAAGATTGCTACAACGGGCAAGGAAGTTGGCTTCGATGAAGAAGAGAAAGGCGCATACATTACCTTTTCCATTCAGGCCAAGCCCGAGAAGATGGCAAACTTCTATATAGACGGCGAATACCTGTTCTCCGCAACGATCGGCAAGTCAGGACAGGTCAGGGTTGCCAAGGACAGCGATATAGGCAGAAAAGTGCTGCGGGCATTGATCGGCCACAGGTTGAAAGTGTTCGTGTAACGCAGTTATCTTTTCCTTGATCTTGTTTTCACTTTCACGGAAATTTCCATTCTTACAGGTTTTCGCTTTCTGCTACGCAGGGCAATGTCCAGCTCGAACAGTGTGATGACAAGTATCACCCCGTTGAGCACAACAAACGGCAGACTGTCTATGGCCAGCGAGTAGTACACCAATATAACCAGCCCGATTATGTAAAATCCCGTGAATTTTGGGTCGAGATGATTGCCGTGCTTTATTGCCATGAAGGCCTCGTACAGCCATGCGGATAATATGAAGAACGAGCCCGTCATTCCTATCAAAACAGTTTCCATGAGTATAGTATGCAAAGCAGTTGTTTTTAATCGTTTGTGTCCTCTATAAGGTGAATATAAACAAGAAGAACGTTTGTTCTTGCTTGTAACATCGTATAATAATGCCCCTGTAGCTCAGTCTGGATAGAGCACCTGCGTCCTAACTGGCATGGAGGTGAACAGAGCACGGCGAAATGGACGGCGGTTCGTTTCGTTCGTGTGATGACGACTATGCCGGGTTAAAGACTGGAACACGGAAAAATGACGTTCGAAGAACGTCTTTCAATCGTGTTCCCTTCGACCGAAGCAGGGGGCCGCGCGTTCGAATCGCGTCGGGGGCGCTTAGAAGTTGCGGCTTTTCACTTTCTAATCTTTATATTAAACAAAGCCGCATATCTTATTCATGAAGCTGTGGATACTCCTTGCTGCGTTGCTGGCTGTTTCGCCCGTCTTCGCTGATTTTCAGGCAAATGCCACTATATCACCCAGATATGTGGATACTTCCGTATTCAATCAGACGTTCGTTTATACGATACAGTTACTTAATGACACTCTTGTAAACAGAACAATAGTCTATGCACCTGAAAATTACACCATAATCGAGCTTCGGGACGTTACAACCAACCCTACAAATGATTCATGCCGCCTCACATCGTGTACACAGGTAGAAGTAAACAGCAGCCAGATAGCTATAAACTTTTCAGTAGCCGTTAACGGTACAACGAATTCTCCGATAATCATTACTTTTGGTGCCAATACTTCAGCATCAGCTTCGACAGGTACATTTACTTCTTATCTAAATAATACAATTTATCACAACATCACAAACTCATCAGGCATCAATCTTACACAGGTCATCACACAGCCCATGATCGTTGCAAACGTCACCATGACAAAAGGCACGGCTGTGCTTAACGGCAGCGACTTCTGGGAGTTCAAGTTCACTCTTGGTCTGACTGCGGCACAGTCCGGTTTGGTGCAGTTCAAGATGAACGACTGGACTTGCAGCGACTTATGCTCGCCTGCCACAAATAATAAATTTTATATCAACACATCGCTCAACGATTCTTACTTGTCGTTGAGGAACGAATCGGCCGTCAACACAACAGGCAAATTCAACGTCACATTGACGTACGGCAACATGGGAATAAACAAAGCCAGCACGGCAGTTACAGATTTTTATCTTAAAATGATGATACCTGCATCGGCACCCCTGTCAAGCACCTGGTCATCAACTTACAACTTCCTGTTCCGTGCGTATCCCTGATAGTGATTATAATATGAAGAAATTGTTGATTTTTTTACTTTTCGCCGCGGTCGCTTTTGCCGAAACAAGCGGCACCATAAATTTCACTTATTACAATTCTACAACCGGCCTTTACGGCTATACGGTCGGTTTGTGCAACACAACCTCTGTTTGTTCTAATTACAAATGTTTCCTGGATTACGACGGAGAACTGGGAAGCGGCAGCGGAACAAGCAGCGGATGGTGCAACGCAACCGCAGTTACCAGCTGCTACCACGACGGCGCGTCCTACGCAGCCGGTACTTACTCGTGCAGATCAGGCAGCAACACAACATACCATACCTGCGGCTCCCTGGGCGTGTGGTCAAACGTGACTACGTGCTCGTCGGGCGCGTGCGTCGGCGGCACGACGGCCTGTTCCACGCCGTCTTCATCAAGCTCCAGCTCGGGCAGTGCAAGCAACATAACCGTTAACCTTGTGCCTTCCATTATATTCTCATCATTCCCAAGTGATTTCGAGATTGTTCAGGGCAAGACGCTTGCCAAAACAACTACTGTTAAGAACAACGGCAACCAGACTCTATACAACGTTACGCTTTCGGTTGCAGGCGTGAACTGGTATACTGTAGTGCCTGCGAAGTTTTCATCGCTTTCAAGAAACGGCGAAGCTATATTCAACCTCACATTTTCGGCTCCTGAAAACGCCGATACTAAAACTTACGCAATAACTTTTGTTCTCAACTCGCACAACACCTCGCGGACGAAAGACATGAACATAGTTGTCAAGCCGAGCGAGCAGACTGCGAATACAGTCATAATTCCTGATTATGCAAAATACGTCACGCTGCTTGACGAACTCAGGAGTAATATGTCGGCGCTTGAGCAGGCAGGCGCCGACGTGGAAGAAATAAGCAACCTTTTGCTGAACGCGGAGAGCAAGCTCAAGCAGGTAAAGATTTCCATAGACACGAAAGACTATTCAACTGCCATTGAGTACACCGACGATGCAAGAGGCCTTCTCAACGCCGCAGCAGCCAAGCTTGCCGCAACAGTGCCTCCGTCATTTCATATCGATCCGATAATTCTTGCGGTAATAATCGCCGCGATATGTGTCGCGGCAGTAATTGTGTATCTGGTAATACCGCCGAAAAATACTACAAAGAGGTTCGCCGAGTATTTCGGAAGGCGTTGACATGGAAAAAGAAAAATTTTACGGAGCTGCGTCTTTCGCGCTTGTCCTTTTTTCCGCGCTTCTCGTTAAACTCAGCGGCTTTTCCGCGTCTTACATGGTCAATTTCCAGAATTATATTATAAAAACCGGTGTATCGCAGACCTCGGGCATGTCTACAATATCTGCGCTGTATTATTTTTTCAGCCCGTTCTTTGCAATATTCGCCGCGCTGATTATGATTGCAGTGGCTCTTGTGCTGGCGGGACTTTGCGGCGATGACAAGTACAGCCCGGCGCTGATAGCAGGAATATTGTCGGCTCTGTCATATGCGTTGATTTTTCGCTCTGTGTGGGGAGCGTTCGTTGGCGTAGCGCTGCTGGCTGCATTTTTCTACGCTGCAAAAATGGCGCCTGTCTACAGGAAAGAAATAAAGAAATGGATCAGCTTCAGAACAGGCTCGAAAACGGTTTCAAGGGCGTTGTTTATTGCAAATATCATAATATCTCTCGGGGTATTATTTGCCGTGCTTTCCGCACAGGCGGAATACGGCGCATCTTTCCGTTCTGAGATGACTGTGGCAATGAAGTCTGTCGTGCGTTCGATGCCGGGAGCTTCTATGCTTTCCGATGCAGCGCTTACATCGGCTGTTGAAAATGTTGTCAACTCCTCGGAAATTTTCAACGCGTATGTGAGATGGCTCCCCGTCACAACGGCGCTGGGTGTATGGTTTGTTCTTGAGATGCTCAGAAATATATTTCTCGCCAATATAGGCGGCCTTGTCAGTTTAGCTATCAGCAAAGTTAACAAAGAGAAATAGATAATTGTATTCCATAAAAGCATGATGACTGACGTGAAGAGTATTACAAGGAGAATCGAAGATTCTCCTGCACAGGTAAAACAAAGCTTTACATTGTATCAATGGATTAATACTCTTAGCTGACATGTTCATCGATTGATGAACATGTCTACGTCGGTCATCATTTATTAATGGAATACAATCAGAATAGATTTTTAAGCAGGCCGGCAGATCTAATATCATGCAATACGACCCGGAAATAATCGCGAAGTATCTCTGGGCTGCGCTTATCGCCGTTGTCCTGGTCGTCGCGGTAATCGTCGTCTTCCACCCCGGCGAGACGCGCTCGTCCTGCAGCGGTTTTCAGTATTTTGTATTCTTAAGCCAGAAGATGACGCCCGGCGAGTATTCTCTGGAATTGCTCAATGGTGTTCGCGACATAAAAAT
>DATDYJ010000076.1:0-2012 GCA_035289025.1 archaeon | reverse complement strand
TATTATTTTCGATTTTATTCCGTTCTTTTTGAACAGGTCGGCAGTTTCCTTTACGACAATATACGGGTCGAAGCCGAGGTCGCCTATCCTTCCGTAGAAAAGGCTCACGTATGTAGCGCCGTTTAGCGCCGCGAGCAGCGCTTGGCTGGTGCTCATGCACGCAGTTATATTTGTCTTTATGTTGCTGTCTCGCAAGAGTGTCATCGCTTTCAGGCACGGCACTCCTATCGGCAATTTTATGACGATATTTTCGTGCCAGTCGGAGTATTCGAGTGCTTCCTTGACCATACCTTCCGTATCCGTAGATATTACCTCGACGCTCACAGGTCCGTCAATTATACTAAGTATCCTGAGCGTGTGGTCCATTGGCGAGACATTTCCCTCCTGCGAGAATATTTTTGGATTTGTAGTTACGCCAGTAACAAAGCCGTAGCTTGCTGCCTCCGTTATTTCGTCTATGTTCGCGGTATCAACAAATATCTCAGTCATATGTCTCCTCTATAGCCGTTTCGAGCTTCTCTATCAGTTCCACTGCTTCTCCGAGGTCCTTCACAATGTAATCAGGTTTTACTCCACGTTCGGCCATTATATTCAGTATGTCCAGCCTCGGATTCGCAAGTAAAATCGTCCTGCACTTCAGCGCCTCGCCAGCCTCTATGTCTGCCAGGCTGTCGCCGATGACGTAGGATTTTATGAGGTTTATGCCAATTGTCTCGGCCGCGCGTTCCAACATCCCGGGTTTCGGTTTTCTGCATTCGCAGTCGTCCTCGCTCTTGTGAAAACAATAGTAGACGCCGTCAAGTCTTGCTCCGCTTTCCTTAAGCCCAGTTATCATTTTCTCGTTTATTTTTTCATGATTTTTGATCGACAGTCTTCCCTTGGATATATCGGGCTGATTGCTGACAACCACCGCAGCGAACTTCATGTCGTTTATTTTTCTTATTGATTCAGGCACGTTAGGAAGAAATCTGAAATCTTCCGGCGTGTGCGGCGTGCACAGCCCCAGGTCGTCGTCGTAGTTTATTTTGTTTATCACGCCGTCTCTGTCGAGAAATACTGCACGCCTGGCAGGAACTTCGTAAGTTTTTGGAGTGATTATGCTCGTATGTGAATTCGTTATTTTCTCTCTCAACGCATCGCAGATCATGTGGTGCATGAGCGTATGTAGTGGCTCGACATGTGGTGTTGAATTCACGGGCATGGTTATGCACACCTCAGCAAGCTCTTTGAGTGCGCCGCCGTCAAAACCGCTGAGGCCAATTGAGTGTGCACCGTGCTGGTTGGCGTAATCTACTGCCTTGAGAAGATTTTGTGACCATGCGCCAGCCTTATCGCGACCCGAACCTCCGTGCACGCTTATCGCGATTACAACGTCGCCCTGCTCCATTTCATTGATTAACTGCTCCACATAGACGTTTTCCCAGCCGTCATCGTTGACGTGTGCAGTGAAAAGTGCTGCATTGTCGTTGAAACATTTTACCCGCATCCGCTGCTTGCTCTCGACGATGGTGCACTTGGCAAGATCGCATGCAAAATGCTGCGCATTAGAGGCGCTGCCGCCGTTGCCGAATATGAATACGTGTTTTTTGTCTTTCCAGGCCGCGAAAAGTATTTCTATCACTTTGTCTAAGTTGCCTGCTTCCGCGTTTTGTATCCTGTCAAGCGTGACCTTTGTCTCGTTCAGGAATCTGTCGATATATTCTCTGTTCTTCATGAGATTCACCCCATCGTGTTTAGTATGGTTTTTACGCCGTCCCTGTCGATTTTCACGTCAAGTTCTGACAGCCCGTTTTTTTCCATTTCTTCCCGTATTTTATCGTGATTTTTGTCCGCATAAAACATCAGGAACCCGCCGCCGCCGGCGCCGAGAAGTTTCCCGCTCAGCGCACCGCTGGCAATGCCGGCATTGTACAGCGCGTCTATGCGCTCGTTAGTCACACCGGTAAGTTTTTTCTTGTGTTCCCAGTGTTCGCGCATGAGCTCTGCGAACGCCGTAAGATCCCCGGATTCCA
>DATDYJ010000075.1:0-2513 GCA_035289025.1 archaeon | reverse complement strand
CTCGCTGTCAGTGGCGATCTTGCTTATCGGCAGCCCGCCGATTCCCATGGCCGTGGCCGCGCGGATCAGGTCAGTCTCGGATATCACTCCGACTAAATTATCATCCACCACAGGCAGCGCCCGCACGCCCGCGTTCAGCATGGTGCTTATTACTATCTCGATATCGTCTCCGCTTCTTACTGTTGGCGTACTAGAGCACATACTACCGCATTTTATCTGCGCGGGGTTTATGTTTCTCGTCACGATGCTTTTCAGCGTAAGCATACCAACATAACGCCCGCCTTCTACCACCGGCAACTGATTTAGCCTGCCGTCACGCATTTTGTTGAGCGCTATCGTAAGCGAATCCTCGGGCTGAACAGAAATAACATTTTTTACCATCAAATCTTTTACTTTCATTGCATCACCTTGCTGGTATACGCAACAGAAAGAATAAAAGGGTTGGTCGAGGCAAACGCATGATGTTTTCTGAAGGTAACTGCAAAAAATCACCTAGGGCTTCATTCTCTGGATGATATAATATGTACAATCTCCCTCATTATCGACTATTGCCCACAGCATTCTCGCGCGTATATTATGAGCCAGTCTGACTGAACGCGACAATTCCTGGAATGACATCGTGAAATCTTCTGCAACACAGAAAACTATCCATTTCGTGTGCTCCTTGGCGCTCTTTGGGCCTTTTTTTAGCTGAACGCCCCTCTCATATACGCGATAATCACAGCCGAATTTGAATCCCGTACGAACTAACAGACCTCTTTCACGAAGATCTTCATAGACGCGATACCTGTGCGCGAAGCGTTTGTCTACCTGCACGGCATGATTGAAAAGTTCCTCGAAACTGACAGGTTTCTCGCCACTGAACACGCGTATCCTTCCGCGCTTCAAAAGCAGCGCAGCCTCGACCAGGGCAAGCTCCAGCCGCTCACCGAGCTGTTTGCCGTAGTAACCCGGCTCATAAACGCTTTCCCAGTGCCTTGTAACAATTATTTTGTCTTCAGCAAGCTGCGTATCGACGACTACCTTAATGACTTCCGGCTCGACATATTCCTTCCTGTCGAAGTCTTCCTCTATATGCGGCGCAGGGATATTCTCCTGTTTGTTCTTTTTTGACATACCTTTGACCTCTGGCTGATTACAGCTATGTTATAAGAAGTAAGACGAGCGCCACCAAAGTAGTGCTCTATGTCCACTTCTGATCTAAAATAACATTAGAAACGCTTAAAAGGAGTTAAGTGGGACGGGTGGGATTTGAACCCACAACATTCCCGGCGTAACACCCTCAAGTGTTATGCTCCACGGTCTTCAGCCGTTTGAGCCTGTATGATAAATATCATACAATGTGCTCTCCCAGATTGAGCTACCGTCCCGTCCCTTAACCGATATACAAAATAAATTCTTTAAAAGCGCCCCCGGCAGGACTTGAACCTGCGACCACCTGATTAACAGTTTCACCCTAGCCTCCTTTTTCGGAAGCTTGACAGGTGCTCTACCTACTGAGCTACAGGGGCATTTGCAGTATTAAGATTGAGTGTAATATTTAAAAGGGAATTAATATGTAAGAGCATGGCATCTGTATTGCTTGGTTCTGATGCTTCTGCTCTTATAGAAAAGATTTTCAAAGGTGGGAATTTGGCATATATTCCAACCGCAGCAGACACTTACGAAAATAAGTGGTGGATCAAAGAGGACAGAATTCGATTGGCCGCAAAGAGGTTCGATTTGACTGAAATCGACCTCAAAAGAAAAGTTTCTCTGAAAGAATTCAAAAATTTTGATGTTATTTTCGTGGCAGGCGGCAATAGTTTCTATTTGCTTCAAAAGATGAGGGAAAGCGGCTTTGATAAAATAATAAAGAAACTTATTACCAACGAAGTAAATTATGTGGGATCAAGCGCAGGAGCAGTCGTTGCGGGTCCAGATATATGGCCCATAAGATTCCTTGACGATCCTTCCAAGGCGAAACTAAAATCTTTCAAGGGACTCAGTTTAGTCGACTTTATACCTCTGCCTCATTTTGGGAATAAGAAGTATGCAGAGCCGTATGAGAAAGTTATGAAAGGTTTGGAAAAAACAAATTACAAATACATAAAAATAGAGGAAAATCAAGCAATTCTCGTTAAGAATAATAAAACAAAAATGCTTGAAATTTAATCCAAAAAGTCTTTCTTTTTCAGCTTGCTCGGCAGGTATTCCTCTGACATGAACTTAAGGCCTCTGTGCGACAGAGCTTCTATTTCTGCTTTGATACCTTTTTCTATCATGAGGTTTAGTTCTTTTTGCCACTTCGGATTGTTCTTGAACCAGTCGTATTTCATCATTTCTTTCGCGCGCTTTATGTCAACGTCCTTTGCCTTGATTGTCGCGCGCTTTAGGTCGTATTCGTATATGTCGCTTATGCTAAGGCCCAGGAATTTCGCCTCCGGCGTTGCTATGCGGTCAGATACGTGCGCAAGACTGATCGATCCCGACTTAATGACTGAGTAAATGTAAACGCCGTACGCGTCAGCATC
>DATDYJ010000074.1:0-6050 GCA_035289025.1 archaeon | reverse complement strand
TCACTTTTTCTTCTCGACTTTAGCTACTAATAATCTTGTATTAACCGCTACGTCGGGTGTAACAGAAATAGAATCAATTTTATTTTTTACTAAAAACTCTGTAAAGTCGGGGAAAGTACTCGGCGCATCGCCGCATATACCCACTGGCCGCTTGAACTTGTGCGCCGTCTTTATCAGTTGTTCTATCAGCCTCTTCACCGCATCGTTGCGCTCGTCGAACTCTTTTGCAAGCATCGTGCTGTCCCTGTCTATGCCAAGCGTAAGCTGTGTGAGGTCGTTGGACCCGATTGAGAAAAATTTGAAATGTTTTGAGAACTGATCGGCGATTATCACGTTCGATGGTATCTCCGCCATCGCGCCGACTTCGGCGTGAACTTTCTCGTCTGCGACTATCTTCAGCGTGCGCTCCGCTTCGTCTATCGTGCGGCAGAACGGCACCATGAGTTTTATGTTGTCCAGCCCGTATTCTTCTATGCATCTTTTGAACGCCCTCAGCTCCAGCCGGAATCCCGGCTCGTATTTGCTGATATATCTTGAGGCCCCTCTCCACCCGATCATCGGGTTCTCTTCGTGTGGCTCGTACGGGTCGCCGCCCTTCAGGCTGCGGTATTCATTCGTCTTGAAGTCGCTGAACCGCACGATTATCGGGCGCGGATAGAATGCAGCCGCAATCTTGGCGACGCCGAATGCCAGCTCGTCGACAAATATATTCTCCCGTTTCTGTTTTATCATCGCGAGCGGGTGCTCGCCGATGAAAGATGAAATTATGAACTCCTCGCGGACAAGGCCTGCGCCGTCCACGGGCAGCAGCGACGCGTCCACAGCCTCCGTCGGCTCGCCGATGTTCACGTATATTTTCGTGCGCGTTTTCGGCATTTTCTTTATGTCATGCTCGGTGCGCAAAAACTTCAGCGCTCCTTTCCATATCTTTCCCCGTTCTCCCGAGCAGTCTGCGGTGACCTGATAACCGTTGGGCAGTTTTTTCGTCGCGCCTGTCGTGCCGACAACGGCAGGTATGCCCAGCTCTCTGGATACTATGGCGGCGTGACTTGTCCTCCCGCCTTGTTCTGTTACAATGGCCGAAGCCATCTTCATTATAGGTTCCCAGTCAGGATCAGTATTTGTCGTTACAAGCACGTCCCCTTTCTTGAAGCGCCCCATCTCCCTGACGCTTCGTATAATATTGACCTTCCCGCATGCAATCTTCCTGCCTACGGCGTAACCTTCGGCCAGAAGCTTGCCGTGCTCAGTCATCCTGTATTCCTCGTAGATTTGCCTCTTTGTTGAGTGCACAGTCTCGGGCCTTGCCTGTATGATAAATATTTTATTCTTGTCATCCTTTGCCCACTCAATGTCCATCGCGCGGCCGTAGTGCTTTTCTATCTGCATACCGTAAGCTCCTAGTTGCTCGGCTTCTTTGTCGCTTATGGAGAAAGATTTCTGCATCGTCTTCGACAGCGTCTTGCGCTTAACCCCGAATATCGACCTGACCTCCATCATCTTCTTGTCGCCGAGCTTTTTGCTGATCAGCCGTCCATTCTTCTTGAATATCCAGAACTCGTCAGGAGTTATTTTGCCCTGAACGATGTAATCCCCGAGTCCGTATCCTGAATTGATAACTATGAAGTTGCGGTGGCCGCTGTCGGGATCGAGAGTGAACATCACCCCGCTGCTCTTGGAGAATACCTGCTGCTGCACGGCCACAGACAGGTACACTTTAAAGTGGCCGAAATTTTTGTCTTCGCGGTAGCTGATAGCTCTGTCCGTGAATAGCGAAGCAAAGCAGTTCTTTATTCTTGTCATCAGGTTCTTTTCATCCACGTTAAGGTAGCTTTCCTGCTCCCCAGCAAAAGAGGCATCCGGAAGGTCCTCGGCCGTGGCGCTGCTCCGCACCGCGACAAAAGGCGTGCGCAGAGTGCGGAACATTTCTATTACTTGTATCTCCATGTCCGCGGGAAACGAAGAAGAATTTATCATAGCCCTTATCCGCGCGCCTGCGGACTTGAGCTGCTTTATGTTCTTGACGTTCGTGCCCGCCAGTATCTCCTGTATGCCGTGGTCGAGTTTGTTGTGCCTTATGAAATATTTGTAAGCGTCCGCCGTCACGGCAAAGCCGTCGGGCACGGGCAGGCCGAAGGAAATCATTTCGCCAAGAGACGCCGTTTTGCCGCCGACCCTCGGCACGTCCTTCATCCTTATTCTGCTGAAAGGTGTTACGTATTTCATTGGCATCACGGTAAAATTACGCTGATTATTATTCGGTTGCCGTGGATATAAATATAAAGACTCTGATCTTTCAGTGAATTATGCCACGAAAACTTGTCGATATGCAGATCGCTTATACGTCTGATTCTGAACATCTTGCACGTGGCATATATGATGCTCTTCCGAAAGTCCTGAAAAGACGGCTTAAATTCTATGAAAGCCTGCTTCAAAAAGTAAAAACCGACCGCGAAGCATATCTGCAAGAAACTGGAGAGCCGCCGACAACAATAAAAGACCGCAAGGATGACGTTAACAGGTATCTTGATGAGGTGCATGCTGGTGGATATGACGATTTCTGCATGCTTGAGAAAGAGGAAATCTTCGGCAATATGGAATTGAAACCGAAACCGCAGAATGTAAGGGGGCGGGATGTTTACCTTATAACGTCATTTAAAGGGTACGACGGTGAGCACGAGCCTAACATAGGTTACATGAAATTATTTTTAACGATGGATGCGCTAAAAAGAGCATCAGCAAGAGGCAGGATAATTGTGGCGCCATACATGCCTTACCAGCGTCAGGACAGAAAAGACGAGTCAAGGGTCCCGATATCTTTCAAGGGAATAGCGGATATGCTGGACACACTCGGGACAACGCGGCTACTTACTATGGATATGCATGCGCAGCAAGAGGCAGGATTCTTTAATTTCCTTGTCGACGATCTTACATCGCTCAACCACTGGCTGACGGTCGTAGACGAGATAAAACAGAAATATGATGTCGTTCTTGTAAATCCTGATGCAGGATCGGCAAAAAGAAATGATAATCTGATTAGACTTACAGGAGCGCCAACAGCAATCGTGGATAAAACTCACGACAAAAATGACACAAATTTAAGGGACACGTCAGGGTTCGAAAAAATAAAAGGAAAGGCGGCGATTATAGTAGACGATATATATGGAAGCGGCGGAACAATAATAAAAACTTCAAGGGCGGTCAGAAATTACGAGCCTGCTGTTGTTTATGCCCTTACGACGCATTTGATCGGAAATCCAAGTGAATTCAGAGACAATAGAGGTGCAATAAATGACCCTGAGCAGGGTCTTAAAAATCTTCAAGCCGCGGTCGAAATCGATAAATTGCTCACATTGGATACAAACTTCAGTGAGACGTGGAAAAACTATCCGAAGATAGAAGTAATATCAACAGCCGAGCTCTGGGCAGATGCTATATTCGAAACACAAACAGACGGATCTGTAAGCCGCCTTTTCCCGAAGATACCGGGTAAAAAATAAGCACTAATAGAATTTCAGGCTGCCTATCTTGCGCTTGTTCGTCTTGACCCACGCATCAGCCACCATCCGCTGCTGCGATATCCATCCCTTGTCGGCTATGAATTCTTTCTCCACGGCGCTTGCAACCTTGTGTGCATCGGTATCTTCCTTCAATCCGTATTTTTCGGCAACGTATTTCTCTATTGCCTCGTGCAAAACTATAGGCAGGACAGTCTTCGGCTTGAGATTCCTGTCGTAGAAAACCACGGGTTTAGTGTACGACCATCTCCCGACGTCCTTGACTTTTGCTTTGACAACGCTGAACGAGATGTGACGACCGTCGTAATTGAACGAAATACGGTGGCAGTTGAATCTTATTGAAGTCGGATGTTTTTTAGAGAGATCGTCTATAAGTTTTTTCTTCAGTTTTGCCTCGAACTCTCTGACATGACGGTCCGCAAAGCGGAGGAACGTCCGGTGGCTGACGTGCGTAAGCATCTTATGCGCCGTCTTGGCATCGACCCATTTGTAATCACAGTGCTCGAACGACAACTTGACGGTGCCTTTGATGTACTCAAGCACGAACGCCTTCTGCATAGAGATTGTTTGGCCGCCGATGTTATGATGGTGGTATATGACTTCAGCAGGCAGTCTGCAAATAATCTTAAGATGCCTAAGGCCTGTTTCTTCGCGCGCTTCGCGCAAAGCGGCCTGTTTGTACGTCTCCCGCTCAAGCCGCCCTTTGACGAACTCCCACCCGCTCCAGTTCAGCTTTCTCCGGAGTATAAGGAATTTCCCGTCGCTTTTGCGGAATATCACGGCTGCAACAAGTCTGCGCATGATTCTAATGCCCCTGAGTCTTTTTTATAGTTTTTCGGATTACTTTCGTATATGAGCGACTTTCACCGCGGCTCACTGGAAGTCGTATGCGGGCCTATGTTCTCGGGCAAGTCCGAGGAGCTTATACGACGCATAAACAGGGTGCGTATAAGCGGCAAAAAATTCCTTTTATTCAAACCGTCAATCGACGACCGTTACGACGCGAATAACGTGACGTCGCACGACCAGCGGCGCCTCGAGGCCATAACAACGGGAACCGATGCGGTGGCCGTAATGGAAATAGAAAGCATAGTCCGCCGCGAGGATCCCGAAGTCATAGCGTTCGACGAATGCTGCTTCTACGGGATGGAAATAATACCGGCAATAATGAACTGGGTCGACGAAGGCAGGCGCGTCATTGTTGTCGGTCTCGACACAGATTTTCGCGGCGAAACTTTCGGGCCGATGGGCGAGTTGCTTGCCCGTGCGGACCACGCAGACAAGCTAAAAGCAATATGCATGAAGTGCCGCCAGAGCGAGGCCGCAATGACGCAGCGCCTTGTAAACGGCCAGCCCGCAAGGCACGACGATCCGACGATAGTTGTGGGCGGGTTCGACAGCTACGAAGCAAGATGCCGCAAATGCCACGAAATTTAGGACAGAAGGTCGTGCAGTTTTTCGGAAAGCTGCGAATTTGTCATTATTTCGCAAGATTCCTCGAATCTGTTTCTAAGATCAGTTTGGATATGAGAAAGATATCCGATAACGCGGACGTTCTTTGATCGTATAGCAGACACATGAGCGGGTGTAAGAAATCCGTTCAGATCGACAATAACAAGATCGGGCTTTCTCTCACTGATTCTTTCAACAAGGTCATTGTAGCTGTCGCAAGAAACAATTTCAGCATCAGTGTGCCTTGCCGTTGCGATTATCTTGGCGTTAAAGAAAAGATCCTGCAGTGCAACATACACGAGCCTCATGCAAACACCATTTATAATATTTTTCTTTTGACTGGTAGATACTTTTCTTTTTGGAAAAAAGAAAAGGAGTTAAATGCGAGAGGGCGGATTCGAACCGCCGAACGGACTAACCGACAAGGTTTCTTAATGTCCTCTTGTTAGAGGTCTGGTTTCTGAGCTTCGCACCCATACCTAAGCTTCGCCTAGCTTTCATTGATCTTTTTTCAAAGAAAGCTCACTTGCGCCTTTGACCAGACTTGGCTACCCTCGCAGTGGCAATAATATCCTTTGAGTATCTTTTAAATGCCTTTTCAGAGCTGCCAAAAACCATTACACTCGAGAAATACTTTTTCATGGACGCCTTTAGCTCGTCTGCAGAATACAGGTAATAGTATCTCTGGTACGCAATTCCGCTGGCTGTCCACGGTATAAAGGCTTCCTTTTTTGATCCTGCAAATCGCGGCTGATCCTTATTCCATACGCTTATGAAAACAGGCGCGCCGTCTTTTGCCACTCTTACTATTTCAGACAGCACGTTTTTGTGTTTGTTGAATTTTACTGTATGAAGAGAATTCCCGCATAATATTGCATCGAATGAATCGTCCTTAAACGGCAGAGAAGGCGCATCGGATTTGACAAGTTCGGCAAGTGATTTTTTCTTGGCGAGTTTAAGCATTTCATAAGAAAAGTCGCAGCCTACAGTCGTCCCGTCTATCTTGGCAAAATTTCTGCCCGTTCCACAGCCAAGATCCAGCACAATGCCTTTTTTGTTTTTTATAAATTCGGCAGCCTC
>DATDYJ010000073.1:0-4031 GCA_035289025.1 archaeon | reverse complement strand
CAGTCTAACCAGAACAGCAGCGAGGCTGCAAGCCAGCAGTCTGTTTCGGATGTTGTAAAGAGCATTTACGAGCTGCGCTTTGAGAGCCCTGCGGAGATATTAAGAGTTGATCAGGCTAACGGGCTTTACAAGGTTGTTGTGCGGTTCACCGACCAGACGGGCGCGCAGCAGACGCAGGACGTTTATCTGACAAGGGACGGCAAGCTGCTTACGACCAGCCTGCTGCTCACTGACAATTACAGGCTTTTCCTTTCGGCCGAGAAGGGGCTCATAGAATGCATGCAGACAAAAGGCCTGCGTATATTCGGCAAAACAGACGACACGGCAACAATCCAGCAAATGCAGGCGCTCGGCGACTATTCTTACAAGCTGTTCGTGCCGTGCGACGGCGCCAATGAGGCAACATGCAACGGGCTTGGCATAACTAGATACCCGACGGCCGTGTACAACAACACGGGATACAGCAACAGTTACACAGCCCAGTTCTTCTCGGAGCTTACGGGCTGCGGTGTGCAGCAGTAGAAGTTTTTAATACTTGGTGCGTGTTAATTCTATTAGATAGTTATGACAAACCATAAGGTTTCTGTTGTGATAGAGAAGGATACAGATGGATACTACGCATATTGCCCAGAATTGCAGGGTTGCTATACGCAGGCTGACACATATGAAGATGCGATAAAGAACATAAAAGATGCAATAAAACTTCACCTGCAAGATATGATAGAATCTGGCGAAGATATAAGACAGATAGAATCGATGAGCCTTACCAGTGTTGAGGTAGCCGTATGAAATTGCCGAGGCTAACGGCGAACGAAATCATCAAACTCATAGAAAAGAAAGGTTTTCATCTTGTTCGTCAGAGTGGTAGTCACCGTATTTATAAAAATTTGAATGGTAAAAGAATAACAATTCCTTATTACTCTGGTAAAACACTTCATCCAAAAATTACCAAGCAGGTATTTATCGACGCGGAAATAACACAGAATGAACTTCACGGGATTCTATAGTCGATCTTTCCGTGCTCTATCATATAATCTACCATAGATTCGAGGTGCAATTCTACAGCATCTTTCAGGTTATTTTTAGTTTCTTCCACTGTCTTACCCTGCGTAGTTACGCCCAACTCCGGACATCTTCCAACGAAGTATTTTTCGCCTTTTTGATTTCTATAGACAGTTGCATGGGATAGTCTTGTTTTCTAAGTATCAAAGTCTTGTAAAAACGTTTGCACAATTGCTGTAATTATTAGGTTATTGTTAACTTTAAATAACAATTGTTAACTATAATTAACTAATGTTAACTAAAGATAACGATTTCAGGGTTCTGAAGCTCTTTCTTGACAGCCCTGAGAAGAAATTTCACATAAGAGAAATTGCAAGATTAACAGGCCTCTCCCCGCCTGGAATCCTGAAAATAACCGGTTCCTTATCCAAGGAAGGATTCATTGAATCAAAAAGAGAAGGCATGCTGAGATACGTTTATTCCAAGCGTACTGAGAAATTTGTACACTTCAAAAGATCTGCAAATCTGAACGCAGTTTACGATTCGGGGCTTGTTCCTTACCTAAGAGAGAAGTATGAAGAGCCAGAGACGATTGTTCTTTTCGGCAGCTATTCCAGGGGCGAAGACACTTCAAACAGCGACATAGATATTGCTGTTGTTACTAGCAAAAAAATTCGCAGCGATATTACGAAATTCGAAAAAATTCTTAATAGAAAAATAAATCTGATTGAGGTTAAACTCAAGGACGCTGAAAAAGAATTCATTAACACACTTTCAAACGGCATAGTTCTTTACGGATATCTGGAGGCGAGAATATGATAAACAACTTCCAATTCTACTTGGATACAAATGCGGCAAAAAAAGCATCGCCTGACGCAGCGGAGGCAAAGTCACTTATAGAGAATGCATTCAACCGAATGGATTTTATTGACAGCATACAGATAAACGACAAAAACGCAACTTTTGTTTTCGAGGATGTTTATGAGGCCCTACGGGAAGCGGGTCAGTCGCTTATGTCTCTTAGTGGATACAAGCCATATTCTCACGAGGCTCTGATAGCTTTCATGAAAGAATTTTACAAGTTTGATGAAAAAGATATATCGGCTTTTGACAGATACAGAATTCTCAGAAACAACTGCGTATACAGAGCTCAAAAAGTAAGCGCAGAGACGTGCAGAGAGTCCATAGGATTCGCAAGAATATTCATGGAAGACATCAAGAAAGAATTCCAGAGGCGTCATAAAATATGAAAAACAAATTTTATTTTATCGTAGCAATATTACTTGTTGTTGGTCTTGCCCATGCACACAGCGTTACTATGAATTTTGCGGCGCGGATAGGCACAAACGATACGATCTGGGTCAACGACACTGATTATAACTCATCTTCTTTTACATTCAATTCACTGCAGTACGCTTCAATAAACAACACCAACACTCTCGCTGCAATCGTCTCGCCGTCTGATTCATCTGTGGTTGTCAACGGGAGCTATTACAGGGACAGGATAAACTCGTCGCTGATTGCGCTGCACCTTGACAACTCGACACTTGATGCTAATGGCATCAATAACGGCACTATAAACGGAAACGTGTCGTGCGACGTTGCGGGAAGGATAGACGGCGCGTGCTCATTCGTTGGCGGGCACATAAATTTCTCCCTGCTGGATGTGGAAGGGCAAAGGAATTACACAATTGCGGCGTGGATCAGAACGGCAGGCGACGGCGGCATCTTCTCGCAATCGGACGGCACGGGGGACCACCTCATAGCTAT
The DNA here is from genome assembly GCA_035289025.1 of archaeon. Taxonomy (GTDB): domain Archaea; phylum Aenigmatarchaeota; class Aenigmatarchaeia; order GW2011-AR5; family GW2011-AR5; genus GW2011-AR5. The sequence goes on along the minus strand of DATDYJ010000073.1, from coordinate 1,259 downwards.
GCAGGTAGCTTCAGGCACGGCACGTCTGGCAACGTTCGAGGGCGGGGCCGGAAACGTGAACGACAATCTTGCGATAGATGATAATAACTGGCATCATATTGTTGCGGTAAAGAACGCGACGACGGGCTACTTGTACGTTGACGGCGCGCCGCGCGCAAGCGGGGTTGTTGCGCTGCCATCAGGCACGAGTGATGCGCGCATAGGCACGCTCTATAACAATACGAGCCCGTTCATCGGATCGATAGACGAGTTTTTTGTGTTCAACCGGTCTTTGTCATCTACAGATGTGCGCGAACTGTACGAGCACAATCCGCACTACACGCTGCTGCAGCTCACCGGCAGCAGATTCCTGATCACGGCGACAAACGGAACGTATCATGATGTAGACGATAAACTGCTGATGATAAGAAACAACGGCATAGTTTCTTCTGTATTCGGGCGGTTTGCGGCGTACGCGCCTTCCGCGTTCACAATTTTTATGCGGCTTGAATACACGGACATAGATATAGATAACGATATTGAATGGTCGGGCATCGGCAGGCTTATCATAAGGAATATGGGCGTTAACGGCAGAGGCCTGCCGATTGTAAGGCTGGAGGTTATAAGATGATGTCAAAGGGCCAGTCAATACTTATTACTCACGCCATACTTGTCGGGTTCACCGTGTTTCTTGTTTACGCTGTTACGACGACATTTGTCAGCATACGCGCCGACTACCAGAAATTTGTCGGCAGCAACGAGGTCAGCGAGCTGTGCTTTGTAATGAAAGGCGCGATAGACAAGGTGTACATAAACACTGGCTACCAGTCGCCAACCACTACGGCCAGCTACGTGGATGTTTTGATGCCGGAGAAAATATCGGATCTTCCTTACCATACGAGTTTTGCAAACAGATCTATAATGCTCCAGTCTATTGACAGAAAATTCAATTCAACGTGCGGCATAGGGCTGGACGTGAACTACAACGGGACGACATCGGGCGGGCTGACGAGATTCAGCTATACGGTTTACCCGAACGGGACAAAGAACATAGAGATGAGACGATTATGATATCAAAGAAAGGTTTTGCGCAGATAGACTACGTCATAGCTACGGGCATATTTCTCGTCGTGTTCGCACTTGTCGTGCAGTACGTCGGGAACTTCTTTTCTGGCGTCGTGACTACGACAAACATAAGAATAATGACGACGGAGGCGAACGAGATGCTGGCCATCAACAAGGCATCGATACCTGAAGACTGGCCTTACATTACGCCAAAT
>DATDYJ010000072.1:0-3123 GCA_035289025.1 archaeon | reverse complement strand
AAAGACGCGGCCGTTGCGGTTTATCTCGAAATTGCCCGTCGGGGCTGTTATCTGTATCTCGCCTGAAAACTGGGTTGTCGTGTTGCCTACGGTAAGCAGGCCTGTTCCATGGACTACGAGGTCGGTAAGTTCCAGATTAACCGCACTAAAACCTGTAAAGTTTGAAGACGCTTTGATTGTTTCCTGCACGCCTACGGTTATCTCGGGCAGCCCGACCTTGGATATCCTGCCGTCAAGCACCAGCACGGTGCCGTGCACAGAGCCCGTGCCGCGGAAACCGTAAACAGAAAGCGTCTTGTTCGTCTGGAGATTGCCCGTATTCAATGATGCGTACGTGTCGCCGTCAACCGTCACGTTCACCATTTTCTTCCCTGTGAACGTCATATCGCTGTAATTATCAGCGTCCAGCGAGAAGGAAACGCCCCCCGGACTGGTGAAAGAGAAGCGTTCGCTGACAGAGCCGAAAAAATTGCTTACCGTCTCGTTGCTGCCTAATACTGCTACAAGAAGCAGCAAAGTGATCACAACTGTCGCGACTACTTTGAGTTCGAACATAAATCTAACTATAATATTCCCTGAATATATAGCCAACCCAGCAAAATAATACGTATCACATGCGTAATTCGTGTGCAAAAAACACGCTGAATCTTATTTAAGTCTTACGCCCAATTGTTGTGTATGATTCTACTCGAGTCAGGTGATATTCTAAGCACAGTCGTATGGTTTCTGATGTTTTTTGTACTTGTGTTTCTTTACCCGCGGCTCATGCTGTCGCAGATGATATTCAAGCTGGAACAATCCGCCACGAAGCTGGAGAGAATGGCCGAGCGGAGCGTCAGCATGACCGCCAGAAAGGTTGAAAAGAACCCGTCAAAGGAGCTGAAAAAGAAGATAGAAGATTTCAGCGAGTTCTTTGTCATAGAGCCGTCCAATATCGATCCGTACGGATTGGTCAAAAAAATAGACCAGACCATACGCGGCATGGAAGACCGGTTTGACGAGTTTGTCGATGATGTTGCAAAAAAGAGGCCGTACAACGAGAAGCAGGAAATAAACTACGGGATGCGCGCGACGATAGGCGTGAAGCAGATAGCAAAGATAGTGCGCCACTATGTCGAGACCGCAAAGAAATTCAAGAACCTGCAGATAGCAATGATACTTCAGATGCAGCTGCCGATAATAGAAAAACTTGCCGAGGCCGAGCTGAAAGGGGCCGAGGCGTTTGTAAACGGCTGGCCTGTCGGCGATTCAATCGGGCCGCTGTGCGCGGCGACGCTGGTTACACACAGCAAAGAGCTTGCTGAAGATGTCATGGTCGGTCATGTAAAGATGGAAGGCAGAAACTGCTTTGTCATGAAGGCAAAGGGTCCGGCGCCGCACCTCGGGCGCGAGGACGAGGCAATAGTAAAACTGATGAAGAAGCACAGGATTGCGCGCATAATAACGATAGACGCCGCGCAGAAGATGGAAGGCGAGAAAAGCGGCGCCGTGGCGGAGGGCATCGGTTTTGCCATGGGCGGTTGGGCGCAGCGCGAAATGATAGAGAACATAATTATACCGAAGAAAATACCCATAGACAGCATTGTCGTGAAAGTTGGCATGACAGAGGCGATCGTGCCGATGCCGAAGGAGATATACGACGCAGTGCCGAAGGTGCACGAGCTGATAAGAAAGGCAATCCGCCGCACGCGCAAGGGCGAGACAGTTATAATAATCGGCGTCGGCAATTCGTCAGGCATAGGCAACGACAAGAAATCAACAGAAGGCGTAGAGAAGCTGGTTCTGGGCTTCGACAAGAAGCGCAAAGAGGAAGAAGGCAAGCAGAAGAAAGGCGGCTGGTTCTAATACCGAGCTTTTCTTTTTCGACAGAAGCTTAGCTTCTGGCGACTCAGAAAGACTTTAGTCTTTCTCGAGTTGAAAAGAAAATCTAGGTTTTGCAAAAGAAAATATTATATTTTTATGGCGACGGAATTTCATGAGAATCGGCGTAATTCATTTGCAATTTGAGCGTAATTGGTGATAGTCTTATAAGGACTCCATACGAAAACATTTGTTACTGAAGAGAGATACATTTATATATGTTTCTCATGATAAAAAACAAAGGGGAATTGACGTGGTCGCAACTTCAAAAACAATGGATGCACTGAAGACAATAGGTCTTAACAAATACGAGCGAAACCTATGGGTAGCTCTGCTTTCTCGCGGATCGTCTACGGCCGGAGAACTGTCTGATATTTCTAATGTGCCGCGTTCAAGATGTTATGACGTACTGGAGTCGCTTGCCGACCGCGGATTTGTAATGGTCCAGCCCGGAAAACCGATGAAATACGTTGCAATACAGCCGCGCGAGGCGCTGGAACGGGTAAAGAAGAAGATTCAGGAAGCGTCCGTGGAGACCATAGACAAGATAGAACGCCTCGTGAAGAGCGAGCACATAAAAGAACTCGACCGGATACACAAAGATAATATTAAAACGATGAAACCTGAAGACATGACAGGCGCGCTGAAGGGTCGTTATGCCATGCTGCAGCAGCTGGAGACGATGATGAAAGGCGCCAAGAAGTCGATAAAGCTGATGACGACGGAAGGCGGCCTGACAGAACTCGTAGAGAACCATTCTAACGTATTGAAGAAAGCATCTGATGCAGGCGTGAAGATACAGATCGCAGCGCCGATATCAAAAAACACGCTTGAGCACGCGAAGACGCTGTCGAAATACGGGCAGGTGCGCAGCGTGACGGACACGGATCTTGCGCAAAAAGTATTGGGCAGATTGTGCGTTGTAGACGGCGAAGAATTTGTTCTCGGCCTGACAGACGACGCGAAGACGCACCCGACGCAGGACGTTGCGCTGTGGACGCAGAGCGCGCACGCAACATCTAATATCTTCGACCCGATGTTCGACCTCGTATGGCAGAGCGCAAAGCCTGTTAAGTAAGCTTTTTCTTTTGTCAACTCGAGAAAGACAAAGCTTTTCGAAATTCTTTTTATACAGGGCATTACAAGTAAAATCATGGACACTGATTTTGCTCATGAGATAATACGCAGGTGCTGCCGAACATACTTTAAAAACGTCAAGCCCGACGAGATAAATCTGCATCTTACCAAGCCCAGCGAAAAGTT
>DATDYJ010000071.1:0-5577 GCA_035289025.1 archaeon | reverse complement strand
CGATTCATGCAGCGCACAGGCAAAGGAAAAGATAGAAAAGGCCGGCGGACGGGTTGAAGCTGCAAAAGGCAACTGAGATATTATAATTTTGCATTTTTACTGAGATTGGCGGCGTGTGGTAGAAAAATGTCATCTGTGGTTAGAGATTTCGATAAAAACGGATGGTTTGATCGTCTTGCACGCTCTTCTCCTTTGAGATGGCATCTTGATTCTTTGATGCCTTTCACTCTGGATTATATGTATACGCCGATGATGGTTATTGAACACGACGGAATAAATTATATTATAGAAAGAAGAGGTCCCGCAAAAATAGCTGTGCGTGGTGTGCATAATGCGAACGGAGAGCGCCTTTCGCAGGAAGACTACTCTTTCTTCAGGTTTGCTGATTCCGATGTCATAGGATGCCAGATAACACAGGTGCTGGAGAAAGAGGCAGTCAAACAGGGCTACAAGTGGCGTTCCGATGATCAGCTTTCATTTTTAACTTCTCAATCATTGTACGGATGGTTTGAGGATATCGAAGAACGAGTAGAGAGCAGGTTATAACCATGGGCATGATTGAAGCAATAACTCAGAGACTGCCTAGCATTGCAGAACCTAAAACACATTTGTCGTTCAAGCAGCGGCTGAAGTGGACGGGCATTGTGCTGTTTCTTTTCATGATTCTCAGCCAGATCGTGCTTTACGGCGTCGCGCCCGTCACAAAGGAACGCTTCCAGTTCTTCGAGCTTGTACTCGGCTCGTCGATGGGGTCGCTGCTGACGCTTGGTATCGGGCCTATAGTCACGGCATCGATTATATTACAGCTCCTTGTGGGATCGAAGATAATCCCATGGGACATCAGGAGCGAAGCGGGAAAGAAAAAATTCCAGGGCGTGCAGAAACTTGCGGTCATATTCTTCTGCGTCTTCGAGGCGTTTGCATACGTGAACTTTGGCGCAATACAACCGTCGTCTCCTGATCCGACGCTATTTGCACTGCTGATAATACAGATAGCTTTCGGCGGCTTCCTTGTGCTGCTCATGGACGAAGTCATATCCAAATGGGGCATAGGGTCCGGCGTTTCTCTGTTCATTGCAGCCGGAGTTACGAAGACTATATTCGTGCGCGCCTTCAATCCATTGACGCCTGCAGGCGAGACTGTCCCTGCCGGCTTGCTGCCGCAATTTATTGTATTGATAGGGCTGGGCGAGATATTCCAGGCGTTTGTCGCGCTCGTCCCGATAATTGCCACGATTGTTGTTTTCCTGATTGCGATATATGTTCAGGCAATAAAAGTTGAGATACCGCTTGCGTTCGGCTCGATCCGGGGCTTTTCACGCAGATGGCCGCTCAATTTGCTGTACACAAGCAATATACCAGTCATACTCATAGCGGCGCTGATAGCTAACTTGCAGCTGCTCGGCAATCTTTCCGCGCGCGCAGTCGACGAGGCGGGACAGCGCTGCGGTCTTTTCGGGTGCTTTGATGCGAACGGACAGGCACAAAGCGGTATCGCTCTCTTTTTGCAAAATCCGACAAGCCTGCCTGTGCAATTGTTTTTCCTTACAATTATAACTGTGGTATTCTTGGCGGCGTTCAGCGCGTTTTACCTGAAATACAAGAACCCGACGCGCATTGTTCTGGGTTCTATAATTGTCGGCATTGTCCTCGGCTTCCTTGTTTCAGGATTCACGGTTGGCCTGCCGACGGGGGAGGACGCGGCGCGCGCTCTGGTTTACATGCTTATACTTGTGGGCGGTTCCGTCGTATTCTCGGTGTTCTGGACAGCGACGAGCGGGATGGACGCAAAATCAGTGGCCGAACAGATAGAAGGAATGGGCATGAACATACCAGGCTTCCGCCGCGACCCGCGGATAGTCGAAGAAGTCCTGCAGAGATACATACCGACGATCACGATACTGAGCGGACTATTCATCGGCCTGCTTGCGTCGGTAGCAGACTTCACGGGCGCGCTGGGTACGGGTACGGGAATACTCCTGACGGTCATGATCGTATACAACCTGTACGAATCGATCGCCGCGCGCTATATGGAAGACATGAATCCTGCATTGCGCAAATTTTTTAGTTAGATGAATATTTATGCGAGTTACACTACAGTCAGACGAAAATCCACTGAAGTGCGAAGTGATCAATAACAACTATTTGTGTTCAAGAGGCGGCTTTGCTTATTCAGAACTCAAGAGAGAAGCCATATGCTTGGCAGATAGCCGCTCGGCAGAGGACTTATGCATGGATCCAGCACGTGCATGCGTGAATTGTCCGACATACAAAAATCTTCCGAGAAATTGAGTTTGAGACTACGGCTTCATGCGTTCAGCTACCTTCTAACTATCTTTATATTTTACTTCCGACAATTCATTGTCATGCCAAAAAAGAGCCGCGACCTTTCCAGCGACATTGATAATATTAAAACAAGGAAGACGCTGCGGCAGGACGTCAGCGGAGCACAAGAGGTCGGCAGGGCGCAGGCAGCAGTTGATGCGCCGCAGGCGCGTACAGCTTCGTGGGCGCCGCGGTTCTGGGCATGGTTTATTGACATGGTCATAATGGCTGTCGTTATCGGTTTCATATTTCCTTCTGCAATATTCACCCCGCTTGATATAGGAGTGTACAGGGCTGTCATAAGCTTCATGATAGTTCTTCTATACTGGTCGCTGTTCGACAGCAACGGACGGCAGAGTGTAGGCAAGAGAATAATGGATCTCAAGCTCGTTGACGAGCAGGGCAATCCCGTGGGAGTCACAAGGTCGTTCGTGAGCTCTCTTGGTAAATCACTGCTGCTACCGATTGACGTGCTGATAGGAGCAGTAGCATATCCGGGCGAAAAAAGGCGGCTGTTCAACATGGCCAGCGACACGTTTGTTGTTAGTGCTGTTAGTTCATAAACACTTCAGCGAATTTAGTTTTATTTACCTTCAAGTTCATCTATTTCTAATGACATATGAAATATATGAGACCTATACATTCACAATGATATTCAACTCAGTAACTGAAAAGGAGCGCGACTGGATAAGAAAAATGAAAGAGCAGATAAAAATCAACCCAAAAACAGGGAAAGCTCTTCATTTCGACTGGTTCAGGGAAAAGAAATTTGAAAACAAGAGGCTTTATTTTATAGTTTCAATAAAAAAGCCGAGAGTTTTGCTTGTCTCTTACGCTTCAAAAAAAGAACAGCAGAAAATAATAGATTATATCGTGCTTCACAAAGAGGAGTTTGTAGGATTTTTAAACAACTTCTAATCAGATTTCCTTATTCTGCCTTTTTTAATGTCTCCCAGACTCCTTGAGAGCTGAAATATGGCATCGTCGGCTATTTCCTGCTTTTTTTTGAGCATATCGTACTCGTCTACCGGTATAGTTATCCAGTCTGTGCCTGTCTTTGTCTTCTGCATAGTACCACTTATATGGTAGCCTTTAAATTGATTTTGCCGCCCTATTAATGAAATTAATTCATCGGAACTTCAATAATCAGAACCTGGCTTTTCTTCTCGGGCTTTATTTTTATCCTGCTTACGCCTGTTATTCCTGCTGCGTCTCCCGTTTCCAGGTCATTTCCTTCCAGAGTTATTTTTCCGCTTATTACAAAAACAAAAACGCCTTTTTCTTTGTCGACTGATTGCGTTATCTCCTTGTCGATTGAGCCGATATAAAACTCAGCGTTTTGATTTATGTACAAAGTGTTACCGCCCTTTTCTCCCGACACGATTTTCAGCAGGCCTTTTTGCCACAGGAAATTCTTCTGTTCGTAGCTTGGCTGTATGTTCGGATGCCTGGTATCTATCCAGATTTGCAATAAGTGGACAGGGTACTCCTTCGAGGCGTTGAACTCGGAGTGGCGCACTCCGCGGCCGGCGGACATTCTCTGCACGTCGCCGGGCTTTATCAGCCCGTGACCGCCACTGCTGTCCCTGTGCTCCAGTACGCCGTCCAGAACTATAGTTACTATTTCCATGTTGGCGTGCGCGTGCGTCGGAAAGCCGGCGCCCGGCGCGATGACGTCTTCGTTGAGAACGCGAAGCGCGCCGAAGTTCATGCGCTTCTGGTTGTAATAATCGGCGAATGAGAAGCTGTGCTTTGTCTTGAGCCAGCCGTGGTCAAAGCTGCCGCGCTCTTCGCTCTTGTGTATCTCTATCATACTACAATATTGTGCCTAAAACTTAAAACAACAGCATCGCGAGATACGCCAGCACGAACATACTGCAGACGTCAGCTAATGACGTAGTTATCGGTATGAGGAAGTTGTTCGGGTCTTCTTTTCGCTTGTATACCCAGATGCCGCAGACTATTGAGATTATAAGCACTATTCCCGTCAGCGTAGCTGTGGCAAGCAGCGAGAGCATTACCGTCTTTGCAAGCATTACTGTGCTGAATGCAAAGCCCTTTCCTACTGCTATTACATAAGCAAGGGCGCCTATGTACACGGCTGATATTGCGGCAACGGCAAGCATAGTCTTAATTATCTCGCGCACTTCTGGAGTTCCCCACCAGCTCTTTTTGACTTTTCCAAGAAACAGCAGAGTTGTGAACTTGCTGGACGCCACGGTTCCGAAGTCGCCTATCATGTCGTTGAGCGCCGGCAACAGTATGAGGAGCGGCAAAAACTGGATGAGCGTGGATTCGATGTTTTTCATCTGGAAGCCGCCCGCTGAGCTGATGACCGACGCAAGTATCAGTATCTTGATGCTTTCCTTTATTATGACTGTGGCGACGTGCGACTTGGGCCCGTATTCCTTCATGTAGAAGAGCGTTTTGTACGATATCCTGTGCTTCTTGTGGATCTTGTGCACGAGGTGGTGGTGCTTATGACGCTTAAGCTTTGCAAGGGCTTTTATGTCGCGCTTTGTAATTGTGTGACTCATACGACCACCCATATTGCTATAAGCAATGCAAGAACGCTGACTATGTCACCGACCGTTGTGACGTAGGGCCCCATGATGTTGTTCGGATCGTGGCCTTTCTTGAAAAGCCACAGCGTCGCTGCTATCGTCATCGGAATCTCTATTACATTGGCGAGCAGCGCTGCAATTATCGCGACAGGTATTATGGCAAAGCTGTCGACACCGAAAAAGAAGTGGCTTACTACGTACGCAAGCACGCCCAGCATAACAGAGAGCGCGACACCAAGACCTATAGCCGCGCCGGCGTTGCCGTCGATTATATGGCGGCGCTGTTTCCTGGATTTCATCGCCCCGACATAAAGTCCCGATGTGATGCGGGCGGACATGCTGCCTGAAATATTGCCCCGCATCTCCATGAAGCCCGGGAAAAGGATGAAGAGACCGGGTATAAGATAGAGCTTGTCCGTGGCGAAAGACAGAAGAAAGCCGGCGAGTACGCCGCCCGTTAACGAGATGAATTCGCTTGCCATGACCTCGTTGAAGCTCTTGGTAAACATTGCTATAACTTGGGTTTGGTCAGTATAAAAAGAATCCATCTTTTGGATTCTTTGATACAGGAGAATGCAAATAATATTTCCAATATGCGCATTCTCCCAGTATAAATGATTTTTTGCCCAGTTAATCATATGTGGAAGGGTTGGGTAATAAAAGAGAGCCTCGCGGATACGAAAGTCCT
>DATDYJ010000070.1:0-2429 GCA_035289025.1 archaeon | reverse complement strand
ACTGAATGTCTTAACATAAGAGTCGAGTTGAGCTTCATCAAGCCGTTCACCGCCAATGCCATCGTACAGTTCTCTTGATACCTGTTCAAATTGTCCGCGATCTACAAACGGCATACCAGTTCTTTCAAGAGTTTTTAGAAAATCTTCGAATTCCATGAACGTATGGTTCAATAAAATCTTTATAAAGTAATATGACAAATTGGTTTGGATAAAAATGAAACTGATATTTTTCGGCAGGCCTGGGAGCGGAAAAGGAACATATGCATCGCGCGTGTGCCCGCAACTAGGCATCGTTCACATTGCAACGGGCGATATGTATCGTGCTGAGGTTGCCGCAGGAAGCGAATTGGGCAAACTTGCCAACACGTACATGCAAAAGGGCGAGCTTGTTCCGGACGATGTAACAATAAAGATGTTCGCTGAAAGGGCAGAAAAACCGGACACCAAAAAGGGCTTCATTCTGGACGGATTTCCGCGCACAATGGAGCAGGCAAAGTGGCTTGAGAAACTTACAACGATTGATCTTGTTGTAAATTTTGTCATAGACGAGGACATAATAATTGAAAAAGCGCTCGCACGCAGAATATGCGAGAAGTGCGGCAACATCTACAACATTGCAGACATCAAAAGAGGCAATATACACCTGCCGCCGCTGCTGCCCAAAGTCAGCGGAAAATGCGACAAGTGCGGCGGGTCTCTTTATCAACGAAAGGATGATAATTACGAAACAATAAAAGACAGGCAGGACACGTACGTTAGTCAGTCGCAACCGCTGTTGGAATACTACCGCAAAAAGAAGATGGTAAAAGACGTCGACGTGATCGGCGGGCCTGAGATGATGGTGCCAATAATACTCGACGTCATCAAGAAAAATACAAAATAATTACTTGCATTTGGTCCTTTCAAGTGATGCATTCAATTCTATCAGGCGTCTTGTGGTTTCCTCGAAAGGTTTCAGATCCGTATCTTTCAGTCCTTCGAATCTCTGCGCTATTTCATCTTCGACCAGCGAAAATACAACATGGTTAAGTGCGCTCTTGTAGAAATTTGCGTCTATTCGTTTTTCATGTATCCAATCTTTTGCATAATTATCCATGTCTCTTAAATTACTTACTAACTGTCGTGTCCTTGATTTTGTCATATTTGGGTCCTTTCCAATAGTTATATCGAAAGCCTTTGCGGCCATTTCAAAAAATACACCCAGATGTGGTACGTGAAAATATGCTGGCATGTTTCCCCAGAATATCTGCATTTCCGTCTGACCTTCTTGGACGAGCAATTCATATAATTTTTCCGCATACGCGGCTTGTTCAGTACTTAATGATACGTTCTGTAAACATCTGTAACTACTATAATCTTCTAATGCTTCCGGCCGTCTGTTAAACATCAAGTAAGGAAATTCAGCACAAGCACGTGGTCTCATTTCATAAACACCACATTTTAGATCACCTGTCAAATAAGGACAAGGTTCGTGCAATAGACCCAAGGTAAAAAGAAACCTGTTCTGCTCTGCAAAATAGATATGTGCGTTACCGTTGTCGTGCCATATCCTTGACATCGGAAGGCCGGTATGTCTGCTTAGTCTGAAATAATCGGCCAGTGATAGAGCCGGGTCTGTTTCAGGTGTTCTACAGCACGCGGCACCTTCGCACAGCTCATGCGGATCGCACCTGAAAGTTTGTGGCTGTATAACCGGTAATTGCCTACCCATATTGAGAGTAAAAGCCAAGTCTTTTTAAACGCCGTTATAGAAACTTTAATTAAACCCGCAACTAACTATCTCCATGCGGTACAAGATACATCTTTTTCCCATTGCTTTGTTTCTGCTTACTCTGGTTTACTTTGTTGTGGTCCGCGCCAGACCGTTTGACCCAGGCACTTTCAACAACTCCTTTGCGATAGCAGCCACGTTCATCATCGGCATCTGCTTCATAACGGGCCCGCTCAGCAGGCTCAAGCCGCATTTTGTGCATCTGCTCAAGTACAGGAAGCCGCTTGGATTGTGGGGATTTGCTTTCGCAGCAATACACGCCGGAGCTGCATTGATCCTAAACCTTGATACCATCACGTCGGCGGAAAATATTATCTCAACTATATCGGCTGTAATAGCATTCGTTATATTCCTTGCAATGGCACTAACTTCGCGGGTCAAGTACATCAAATCAATGGGCTACGAAAAATGGAAAAAACTACAGAGGACCGGTTACATAGCGTTCTTCTTCGTGCTGCTCCACTTTACCCTGATAAATAACATGGCATTCGTGAACCGCCAGATTGGGCAGCTGCTCTTTGCGTTCGCCTTATTTGTACTTCTATTGAGAATGCTTGTTATACTCCTCGGGAAAAGAGAAGCATACAAACCGGAAGAATTCCATGAAGTGCATGAAATAGAACCTGCGCGGTGAGAATTATAAATATTGAAATGGCTT
>DATDYJ010000069.1:0-3111 GCA_035289025.1 archaeon | reverse complement strand
ATATTTGTTCGCATCGAGAATATTCCACGGATACGTGATCGGCAGCCACGTCTTTACACGGTAATCATTGATGAGCACACGGTTATCCAGCATCAGTTTTATCGCATCCGTGAATTCGTACTCGCCGCGCGGCGACAGCACGGTTTTGTGGAGATAATGGAAAACAGATTTATCAAGTAAATATAAGCCTGTGTTGACAATTTTAGACTTCGGGCTCTCGGATTTCTCTTCTATGCCCGTCACAAATCCATTCCAGATTTCGAGACAGCCGTATCTCTCAGGGTGTTCGTGCGTGAACGAGCCTATGGCGATGCCGCTGAGCTTTGATATTCCGACTATTGACTCTTCGTCGTAAATATCGTCGCCATAAATCAAAATGAAACGGTCGCCGATAAATTTTTCCGCCGACTTTACAGCATCACCCGTCCCGAGCTGTTCTTCCTGGAAGATAATTTTTACTTTTTTGTCGTTTGCAAAGAATTCTATTATATCCTTCTGGTCTTTGTTTGCAACAATTACTATTTCGCTGCAGAAGTCCAGCGCTTCTCTTGTCCAGGCCAGTATCGGCTTGTTGGCTACGGGTATCATGCCCTTGCTCATCGTGAGGGTTGTGGGCTGAAGACGGGTGCCTTTCCCTGCGGCCAGTATGACTGCTTGCATTCGATTTCTACGCCTAAAAGGCTTAAATATAATTTCTAGGGCGGTTATAGAAGTAAAATTATGTGACGATAATACGCTTTAGTAATTTTCTTTTGTCTGATTATGATGATGTATCGCGTTAAAGCGGCCGCTGCTGCTTATCTTCTTTCCACAGGACTGAACCTGTTCACGTTTCTGACGTCCTCTCACGGCGCCAAGCAGATGGAACATGACCTCTACATTTCAAGCGGGCCTGCTGCCGTGCAGGAGTTCAGGCAAATGGTGGGCGATGACATCAGAAAATTTGACGTGCCGTTTTTTGATCCGCTTTATCCTCTGGAAAACTGGTACAGATTCAGCCGTCTTGCGGATGTCTTTAATGAATACAGAGCCAATAAGATAAAATTTGGCGGAGAGGAAAAGTTGCGCGGCTCAAAAACCACAGTCCTTTCTTAGTGCATCTGCCTTGTCCGTGCGCTCCCATGTGAAATCGGGATCGCTGCGCCCGAAATGCCCGTATACGGCCGTCTTTTCATATATCGGTCTCTTGAGTTTCAGATTATCGATAATTGCTTTTGGCCGCAGGTCGAAATGTTTGAGGACCAGCTGGTCTATCTTTTCATCGGATATCTTGCCTGTGCCGAACGTGTTGACGAAAACGGACACGGGTTTTGCTATGCCGATGGCGTAGGCTATCTGCACTTCACAGCGATCTGCGAGACCCGCGGCCACAATATTTTTCGCTATGTAACGCGCGGCGTATGCTGCGCTTCGGTCGACCTTGCTCGGATCCTTGCCGGAGAAGCAGCCCCCGCCGTGACGGCCGAAGCCGCCGTACGTGTCAACAATTATTTTGCGACCTGTCAAACCCGTGTCGGCAGGCGGACCGCCTTTCACGAAGCGGCCTGTCGGATTGACGTGTATTATCGTGTCTTTATCGAGCAGGCTGCCGCACACAGGCAATATTACATGCTCCCTGATACTGCGCCGCACTTCTTCTATGGGCATATCAGCATGGTGGGCGGATACAACGACGGTGTGAATTCTTTTCGGTTTGTTGCTTTCGTATTCGACGGTTACCTGGCTCTTGCCGTCGGGCCGCAGCCACGGGAGCGTGGTTCGACGGACTTCGGAAAGCTTTTTCACAAGCTTGTGCGCGAGCGTTATCGGCAGAGGCATAAGCTCGGGCGTCTCGTTTGTAGCGTAGCCGAACATGAGCCCCTGATCGCCCGCGCCCTGTTCTTTCTGGGTCACGCCAATTGATATGTCAGGGCTCTGCTCGTGCAGCGAGACTATAACGGAGCAGTCGTCGTAATTGAAACCGTACTCGGGCTTATCGTAGCCGATACGCTTAAGCACGCCGCGCGCGACTTTTTGTGCGTCTATGTATCCCTTCGTCGTGACCTCGCCGGCGATAAGAATAAGGCCAGTTGTCGTAAGCGTTTCGACGGCGACGCGCGAGTCCGCGTCCTGCTTCAGCAGCGCGTCAAGTATCGCGTCAGAAATCTGGTCGCAGACTTTGTCCGGGTGACCTTCGGTGACAGATTCAGAAGTAAAAAGATACACCATAAACTTTTGGTTTATTTTAAAAGTTATAAAAGGCTTTGGTGCAGTTATTCGGCGTAGTAAAAACAGCAGAATCGGAATGACATGCATCGGAAAAAATCATTCTGTCTCAGGTGCGTCTTGTGACGGTTTCGTTGTATCTACGGGTCTATAGCCTTGACGCAGTGCTTCTTGAACAAATTTGTCTGCTGCCGGATGGTCGGGATAAACAAAAACATCCTCGGTTCCGTGATGAGATTCAATACGTGCAACAGGACGTCCGTCAATTGCAATATCCGCTACGTGCGGATCGAAATCGACCCAACCGTATATGGTTCCAGGATTTGATCTTGCGAAATTTCGCGAAAGATGATACCTGTCCAACAAGCTATCAATCACACCAAGCATGTAGGGTAGAAAACCCTTTGGTTGAATGTCTTTGTGCAAGTGAGATAACGGCATCTAAACCACCTATGCAGCAGCTTCTTCCTCTTTGGCTTTCTTCTCTACTTCCTCTTCTATGTCAAGAGCCTCGGCCATTTCCTTGTAGCGGTTTCGGATAGTGACTTCTGTCACACCGACCACGTCAGCAACTTCGCGCTGCGTCTTTCTTTCGCCTTCAAGAACCGAGGCGATGTAGATCGCAGCAGCTGCGCAGCCACATGGGCCCTTTCCTGAGATAACGTCTTTTTCCTTGGCTGTTTTGAGTATCTTGATTGCGCGCATCTGTGTCCTGTCGGAGAGCTTTAGCATTGAAGAGAAGCGTGGAATGTAGCTCTCGGCTCTTGCCGGCAGTATGCGTATGTCGAGTTTGCGTGAAATGTAACGGTAAGTTCTTCCAAGCTCTCTTTTGCCTATACCCGAAGCCTGGGATATCTCCGTCAGTGTTCTTGGTGTTTCGTATTCACGTGAAAGTGAGTAGACTAG
>DATDYJ010000068.1:0-3558 GCA_035289025.1 archaeon | reverse complement strand
ACCAGCGACTGATACATCTGTAGTTACTGAACCGCCTAGTCTTGCTGCAAGGTCGACTGCCCCTACAACGTCGCTAGGTGCGGCTGCCGCACCAACGACAACGAACGACTGAACGCCGCTCGATGTTACGAATGGTGACGGAAAGTTGCTTAGAGCTGCGAAGCCCACTGAAGCACCCATCATGAGTGCTGACAGTGTACCTGCCGCTACGATTTTCTTGAATTGCATTTTCATGCAACCTCCTGTATCTCTGTTACAAGTCATGTAGATTATATACATGACAGGTTTGGTTTGTCCGGATCAAACCATGCACCAAATGCATGTGTTTGAATATGATTACTGGACTAGAATCTACCTAGGTCTATTCCCTTCCAGTTCTATAGACTATGTACGAGCTGTATATATAATAGTGACGTGAAACTGTTTCACGACTGTTTCTCCCTCTCTTTGATAAGAATTTAGAATGTTTATAAAAATCACTTCTTTGCTACTAATGTTCTAAAGACAATATTTAGCCACCGCATGGCAAAAGAGCTTATTTTTCCTCCTTTAGTTTGACAGGTTTGCTTTCCGGTTGTTTCACCTCTTTTTTGAGCTTTATGAGGTTTTTACGGCCTCTTGATACCTTGTCAAGTATGCCGCGCGCCATCAAATCGCTTATGATTCTGGATACTTTTGCTTTGCTGAAGTCAGTTTCCTTAACCAAAATGCGCTGGTCGACCTCGCCGTGCTCGCGAAGGAGTATTTCCATGAGCTTCCTCTCGCCGTCGGTCAGCATTGGCAGGATATCCCTCACCTTGTGGCGCTTGGTAAAGAACGCCAAAAAGGCAATAAACACTATAACTATGAGGACCAGTATAATCACGAAAAGTGTGAACGGGTCGAACCCTATGTTTTCATATATTGCGCTTATGCTTATGGGCTGGCCAAGCAGCGGCTTATCAAAAGTCCACGTTACGAATATCCTGCGGCCATCTGTGGTCTGGCGGCCGAAATCAGGATCAAACGGAGTAAGGCCCGTTCCTGTGAGCTTTTCTTGTTCCACAAGGGCGGTGCCAAGAGGCATACCGACAGTTATGTGTATCTTATCGACTGTCTGGGTGGCCGAGAAGCCGTATCTGAATATTTTCAGGTTCTGTATGTTGTCAACGAATTTCTTGGTGTGGAATTTATACGTCAATGTCTGCGCGCGTATGTTATTGCACACTATTGATGTGCCGATATCCTCTTTTACATCGCACGGTACCGACTGATTGTCTGCGAACGTCTCTACGTTATACAGTGTCGAAAGCATGAAATAGTCGCTTTTTGCAACCGTCCCGTTGTAGGTTAATATAGCAGTCCAGTCACTGCTGCCGTCGTCGTTGACCGAGACACCTATATTCCAGTCAACAAGCGCCGCGTGCGTCGTCGCAGCGAGAACAAGCAGAGCTACCAGAAGGTACTTCATGCTGAAATATTAGCAAGGGATGCTTAAAAGCTATTTATCGTCTTGCTCAGATACCAGTGGAAAGCGGTGGCTTTATATGTATAACCGTTATAAGATACTAATTGTAGTTATAAGGTGAAATTATGGAAACAACAACCATACCCATAAGCAAGGAAGTAAGGGATGCTTTGAAGAGAACAGGCCGCAAAGACGAGACCTACGATGATGTAATAAGAAATCTTCTGAAGGCTGCGGAAATCAAAAAATTCTACGATGAGATGGAAAGGATACTCGAAACAGAGGAGTTTGTTCCTCTTGACAAAATTTAATATTCTTCTTTCTAAGACAGCAGAAAAAGAACTGAATAGCCTGGAAAAAACTGTTCAAGAAAGGATTCGTTCCGCATTAAGAGAACTCGAAAGTGATCCGTCTCAGGCAAGGCCGAAGGCTGATATCAAAAAACTACACAAGATGTCAAAACACGAATTTTACAGGTTACGTGTGGGCAACTACAGAATAGTTTATTTTGTAGAAAATCCAAGCGTGAAAATAATAAAGATCTTTACAAGAAGCAAAGGCTACGAATGGCTTGAATAAGCATTATTTATCAGGTGTTATGACTATTCCGCCTGCGCCCGCGGCAACGAACTGGTGAACCATGCTGGCAACTATGTTAGAGAGCTGCTGGGCTTCGCCTATGTTTATCTCTTTCTTGTCCGGGCCCAGAATTTCAACGCTGGACGGCCCGTAGACCATTACTATCTGAAGCAATGCTGCCAGGTCCTTTACGAAGAATTTTACCTTGACAACCTGAGAATACGCATACTCGACGTCCTTCATCGGTTTGTGCGTCTTTATTGTGTCGAGGAATTTCGTATCGTAAACAAAAACTTCCTTTATTTTGCCCATTTTATCCACATGCGTTTTCAGCGCATTCTCAACTATGTGTTTCTCGACGGCGAGAGCCTCTATGGTGAACTGCACGTCGTACCATTTTTCTTTGCGCAGTTCTTTTATTCTGTCTTCCATGGCTACAAGATTGTTTTAGCCTTTTTAAAACGATGGACGCGCGGTTTTGTAACCTTTAAAAACGGTGGAAATAATGTATGATTATGTGTCTTGACATTCTCAGGAACGCACCCGCCGCTATTGCAAACGCGAAAAAACAAAAAAAGATGGGCAAGACTGCGGCAGTGCTCGGAGAGTCTGCTGTTCTTTTCGCGGCTGCTGCCGGCGTCATAATTGCCGGAAGCGGGCTGTACAGCGCGCTGCTCATAAGCTCGGTCGTATCCGTGCTGGTAACCGTAATTGTTGCCGGTCTTTTGCTTGGTCTCATAATTCACATAGCGGCTTCGACTCTGGGCGGCAAGGGTAAATACTTTGAAGGGCTTACTGCCGTGACGTACGCGCTGCTGCCGATAAGCGCGGCCATGCTCATATCCGCGGTGCTCACGCTTCTGCCGTTCACAAGCGGACTGCAGCTTATAGTAATCGCTGTCGGGATCGCATACGGATTTGCGATACTCTACAGAGGCATAAAGGAGTTGTATTCCACGGACATGGTCACGTCGCTTGTGGCCGTATCGGTGTCGATACTTGCGCTGCTTATGGCCGTTTACGCATCTGTGGGCTTATCGCTTCTGACGCGCGTGGCGGCACTGCCGGTGTAAATATGAAAATAAACGCGATAGTTTACGTTGTAGTCGGAATAATCGCAGTCATAGGCGCCGCTTTCTGCGCATACCTTCTTTTCATGCTGGGCGATGCCATAAACCTGATAAGCAGCGCCGACGCGGCAAGTCTGCCAGGCACGGACATAGCAGGGCTTCAGGAAAACGTCAGGATGCTGGGCACTATCATAACAATCGGATGGATATGGGTTATATCAGTGCTTGCATGCGGCGCGCTGACAATAAAAAGCGGCGTTGATGCGCTAAAGCGCAAGAAATAATTCTGCACTGAATACTTCTCTTCTACTCGTCTTCTTTTTTATCTTCGAACCAGTCAAGCCCGCTTCTTTTGCGCTCGGCCTTGTCGGCGATTACAAGCACCAGTATTGCTATAGCGGAAAGGAACGGCGCTATGACGCCGTAAATCAAGGCAAACGGCAGTTTGTAAGTGAAAAGGAA
>DATDYJ010000067.1:0-2250 GCA_035289025.1 archaeon | reverse complement strand
AGCTTTGCCGGCGGCACGTGCGGCGGCGGAGACGAGGGCGGCGGCTGCGGCTGCTAAGGCTCTTTTCTTTAGTAAAGAAAAGACCCTTGGGAGAAAAGAAACATTTTGTCTTTTTTAAATATTTCGCATACTGATATTGCTATGATTGCTGCTGACGTTGCAGAAAGGAATATGCTTCAGGATGCAGTTATCCTAGAATATGTCCAGAGACGGAGTGTTGTAAACTGGACTGAATTCAAAGAAAGTTTTGAGCGGGATAGGGCATACATACGCGAAAGGCTTTGTCATCTTGCCGATGAGCGTCATGTCAGCCATTCAACAGGACCGGACGGCTATTCCGAGAGCACCGAGACATGGAGCATCGCACCGGCAGGATATGCGCGCATTGAAGAGTTGAAAGGGTTACTTGGTGATAATTATGAAAGGATTATTCGGACTTGGAAAAAAGAAAGAGCCAGCTCCAGAGCTCAAGAAATTTCTGGTAACTTATGACCTGAAAGGATGCATAGGCGCGGGCGCGTGCGAGGCCGTCGACCCGAAGCACTGGAAGGTCATGGAAGATCGCAAAGCGCAGCTTAAGGACAGTAAACAAGGCGCGGACGGACTCTTTGAGCTTGAGATATCCGAGCTGGAAGTAGTCAAGATGAAGGAAGCGGCCGAAGGATGCCCCAAGAACGTGATACATATAACCGACAAGAGCAACGGGGAAAAAATAATTTAAAGTATCAAATAAAGGTGATAAATATGGAAACTCAAACTACATACATAACGAAAGAAATGACGATGGGCGAGATAATAGAGAAATATCCATTCGCTTCAGAAGTCATGCTGTCCTATGGGCTGCACTGCGTCGGGTGCCATGTCAATCCGTACGAATCGCTGGAGAACGGCGCGCTAGGGCACGGCATGAGCGACAGCGAAATAAATTCGATGCTTCAGGAATTGAACGATCTTGTGAAGAATCATTCCGATGAACCTGTTGAAGCTGACAAAACCAAAGAAGGCAAGGTAACGATCACTACATTCGCGGCGCAGAAAGTAAGCGAGCTGATGAAGTCAAGCCACAGCCATGGTGCATTGCGCATTGCCGTAGTGGCAGGCGGGTGCTCGGGCAAGACGTACAAAATGGACTTTGATGAGCCCAAAGAAAACGATCTTGTTTTCGAAGAGCACGGCGTCAAAATTATAGTTGATCAGAAGAGCATAGAGTTTCTCAACGGCACAAACATAGACTACGTAGAGAGCCTGCAGGGCGCGGGCTTCAAGCTGGACAATCCTAACGTATCGGGCGGCTGCGGCTGCGGAAAGAGTGTTCATTAATCTAACTTTTCGGATATTTGCCAGTTACAAAATGTCTTGCATATTCCATCAATGTTTTTGGTTTCCTTAATCCCACAATATTCAGAACGTATTCTTGTCCATGCCTTTCTCGAAGCAAATCTGCAGCTCCGAGAGATTGATAAAAAGGATGAGTGCACGGGATATCGCCAAAAATATCTGATTCTATTACACGTATATCCATTTTTCTCGCTTCTTCTGATATGACACGGCAGATCAATTCTTTATCCGTGTATTCTGTAAGACCTGCGGCAGCAAGTTGTCGCACAGCCGCAACATGAAATCTCGCTTCTGGTACACCAATCATAAAAATAATTAACTTAGGAATTTATTTAAGATTGTTTTCAAATCATGGAAGAATTACTCTACAGATAGAACTGCCTTGTCGTTCCTAAGATCGAGCAAATGGAATTTCACGCCGAAGGCTTCCTGGATCTTTGTTGCGCGCAGATTGTTGGCGTCAAACAACATCTGCTTGCTGCGGCCGTTTTTCTCCGCCGTGATCTCGATAACTCTTGGCGTGTGTTCGTTCACGGACGTTCTGGGCTGCGACAGGCGCGAAAATTTGACGCGCAGTCCGTAATTTTTCAGCATAACGGATTTTCCTTTCTTCAGTTCGAACCTGTGGTCTTTGCCCGTAACCCCTTCGAAATAGTCCTTTCGGCTCTGGATAATCACAAAGGCTATTATGAATATTACCCATACGCCGATGAAGACCAGCATTCCCAAAAGACTCGACGCAAGCAAGGTCGCCAGCATCAGGATAGTGATCAGCAGATTTGCATTACGCCCCATAAAAATAACTGGACTTGCTGGTTTAAATCCATTTTTGTCAAAGCAGGTCAATGTCAGCGGCTCATTACGTAGCTGTTTTCGTGCTTGCTTTTCAGCCACCTGTTTACTCACAGCGAC
>DATDYJ010000066.1:0-3388 GCA_035289025.1 archaeon | reverse complement strand
TTTAATTAACCTCTCTATATTTAAGTGCTATCAGTCGTTTTCCAGCCACGATCTGCCGCCTGTATATTCTTTCAATGCTGCATCAAATGCTTCAGTAAATTCATCACTGCATCTGCTTCCTTCAATATGGCCGTCTGCGTGCAGGCGCAGATAAGCAATCCGTTCTTTATTTTGGGCTATTTCGTACCATGCAAGAAATCTTCTGTCTCCTGGTCCTGTGTCTTCTGCGGTATGGATCCCGTCAGAATAGTCGTGTGCCATGCATACATAATACAGAGTATCTTTGAACTGCGCTGCAAGAAATTTGCCCAGTAGCATGGATTCTGAGCCAAAGAGTGAAAAATCCTCGGCTTCGTGCCTTTTCCAGTCTGTTCTTGCAGTTCTCATCGATGCAGGATCTCAATAGACTTTATAAAGTTTGACCGCATTATAACACTGTAGTATTCATGGAGTTGATAATATGGTAAAAATAGGGGAAATTGCACCGGATTTCAATGAAGACGCTTTTGTTGCTGGAGATTTCAAAAAGATAAAGCTTAGCGACCACCGTGGTAAATGGGTCGTATTGTTTTTCTACCCTTTGGACTTCACATTCGTCTGCCCTACAGAAATCAGAAGTTTCGCCAAGCACGAAGCTGATTTTCGCAGGCACGACGCCGTTGTCATCGGCGCGAGCACAGACAGCCAGTACACTCACAAAGCCTGGTATGAGAAGGATTTGCCTGAGGTAAAGTTCCCTGTTCTTGCCGACACAACCCACCGCGTAAGCAGAGCATTCGGTATACTAAAAGAGGACCAGGGCATTGCCTACCGCGGAACGTTCATCATAGACCCGGAAGGAATAGTAAGATTTTCATCCATAACGGACCTTTCAGTTGGCAGAAATGTGGAAGAAGTGTTGCGCGTTCTGCAGGCGCTGCAGTCAGGCGAACTCTGTCCTGTTGAATGGAAGCCCGGGATGAAGACTCTGGGCAAAGCCTAAGAGTGTCACTACGGCGATCTATGGTTTTGCGACGTTATCCCAGAGATATTTGTGATATCGCCTATAATTTTCAGCAAGTTCTTCGCTCTCTATAACGAACGCGAACATTTCCTTTCCAAGAATGAAATTAACCGTCTTGTTTCCGTATATGCAGATTACGGTCGGATTGCCGCTGAACGCTTTCGGAAGGAACTTGGCTTTTTCCAGCTGAAGTGGTTTGAGATCTTTTTTCAGTTCATGTCTGCAGATATTGAACCATCTTATTCCTAGTTTCAGCCTGCGCCTGTTCCAGCTGGTGAAGAAGTTAGGAAAGGCTTTTGGTATGTATCTTCCCGATCCGATCCAGTAAATTTCCTTGCAACTCAACATGTCCTCCCAGACGGCTTTTATGCCTTCAACGCCGCGGTACACTTCGGCATATATGGACGGTTTCCTCATCTCAAAATTTTTCACCATGTGAGGAATCAGGGCATGCATCTCGTTTTTTGTCCTTTTAATATCCGATTCTTTTTCTTCAAGATACTTGATGATGTTCTCAGGATGTGAGATTTTGAAATATTTTTTCTTATTTTCTATTATGTATGTAACAAGGCCGCGCTCTATAAGCTTGTTAAGAATGTCATAGATATTTCTTCTTTCTATCCTGGATTTTTCATGTACCTTGCCGACAGGAAGCAGGCCGGAGTCAAGCAGTATCTCGTATATCTCGATTTCGCCGTTCGAAAGCCCGACTTTTTTCAGAGCAGTATTCATAGCCTCGCATTGACAGAAACGTATAAAAGGCCGTGGTATTGATACAACACCACATAAATTCAATTGATTCTGGGACAAGAATAAGTTGTGGCCAGACACTTTTCCAGACTGGCGCAGGGCTATGCGCTTGCCGTTGGTTTGATTTTCGCTTCTCCGTCGTACGCGGATGACATATTCAAGGGCGCCAGGGGCCCGATTGGAAAGGACTGGCAGATCGATGAGAGGGTAGCCTGCGCTGTCTATCAAGAATCCGTACAGATATCAAACAATTTTATTTTGAAATACTGGACCGGGGATGCTGCTGGCAAGTGGGTTTTTGTTAACGTGCCGTACAAGTTGTCTGTTTCTGAAGCAGGCTCAAAAGCCGGTCTGGGGGATATATCTGTAGGTGCCGGGCCGCGCGGCAGAATCGGGAGCCTGCACTGGATCTCATACGCCGGCATGACATTCCCTTCCGGCGAAACAAATGAAAAAATCAAGCTAGGCACAGGAAGGCTTGACAAAAAATTCGGTTTATTTGTTACGTACAACGGAACTGTTGAGCTGGAAGGTGCGTTGGAGCATAATTTTACAGGCCGCCGCGATGGGCTTGCCGTACCAGACGAAACTTACTGGGGATTGCTGGCTGGTGGAAAGCTTACCGACAAAATCAGGGCAGTGTCGGGACTGACTGAAACACATAAAGAAAATGGCAGTTTTCTCCTGAATTCGAGATCTGTTGCAAGGTATACAGTTTCGCCCAAAATGCATTTTGAAGTTGTTGCTGATATAGGACTTGACAGCAAAAATATACCCTTAGGGAAGAGTGTAGGAATCTACCAAAGATACAATTTTTGAGCTTGATGCTCTAGATCATTTTCAATTCCGATCTTATCCATCTGTCTATATCATTCTCATCGAATGGTTTCTGGAAATGCGTGTCAGAAATATGCGCTCTCTGGCTGTAGCCTGACATGCCTATTACTGGTACATTGGGATATATGCTGATTTCGACATTTCCATTACATGTGTGCCGTCTGTATCGGAAAGCGACAGATCAATGAGCGCCACGTCGTATTTTATGCCGTCTGAAATGGCAGATATCGCGTCCCTGCCGCTTCTGAAAGGTATTACGGAATACCCCCTGGGTTCCATGTTTGATTTTATATCGTCGCAGTTATTGTCATCTACAATGAGCAGGTCTATTTTTCTTATTGGCTGAATTTTTTGAAAATCTTTTTAAAGGCTGTACTACCTAGATTATTATGGCAGATCAGGAAAACTTCGAGCGGCACAAAAAGAAGTACAAAGGCTACAAGAAAGGCGTCCACCGGAAGTTCAAGAAGAAGGGCTGGAACAAGTTGTGAGTTGCATGATCAGATTTTTTGTACCCATAGTCAAACACAAGGTAATAGCGGCATTTGCGGCGCTTGCAGTTTCTCCGTTCGGTGCAGAATACACAATACGTGTAGCGGAAACCGGTTCACTCATTCCCTATGAACAGGCAGAGTACGTCAAAACCCGTGATGAAATGTACGATACTCTAATGGGCGTCGCAGCAGTGCATAATCATGGCGATTTTACCGACGATGCAGAAAATGACATGAACTCGCGGCTCGGTTATTACTTCTTGGCGCCGTCCATAGAACAAATACAACGGGCAATCGACAGCTA
>DATDYJ010000065.1:0-3738 GCA_035289025.1 archaeon | reverse complement strand
CTGTTTTGCCTTCGACGGGTCCCGCTTTATTTTGTTGAATAAAAATCTTCCTATGCCGGGCTTGAGGACCATATTTTTCATGGCAAGTTCTACTCTCTCATTTCCTGTAAGCTTCCACGCAACAAACCCCACTTCTTTTCCAAGTTTCATCCTCAAGACCTTTTTTCTATAAAGCGAGTGCGCAACCTTGTAAGCTTTTACGCGCTCTTTTTCTGTGAATTCTTTTGTTTCAAATATGGGCTTGTTTTTCCAGCCCGTGACGTTATGGAGGAACGTCTCTTTATCCATAACAAATCTGCCGTGCTCCTCCGCCCACTTGTACATTTCTGTTCCGGGGTAAGGAACCATATTGTAAAATGAAACGTGGTCAACAGGCAAATCACGTGCTATTTCAAGGGAGTCAAGGAAATCTTTGTACGTCTCTTCCGGCGTTCCGATTATGAACGTCGCTCCCACGCCAAGGCCGACTTCCTTTGCAAGTTTTACTGAATTTATGATTGTTTCCAGTTTTTCACTTTTTTTCAGGGCGGCCAGCATCTTGTCATTGCCGCCTTCCACGCCAAACGATATGTATATGCAGCCTGCATCTTTCATCTTCTGTAAAAGTTCGCGCGTGAGTCTGTCTGCGCGGACCCCGTTGTCGCACTTCCATGTTATTTTTATTCCGCGCTCGATTATCAGGTCGCATATTTTTGCTGCTCTTTCCATGTCAAGTGTGAAATTATCGTCGTCGACCTCGAAGCTGACCCATCCCTTTTTGTACCAGTGCTCTATTTCGTCGACTACATTCTCCGGGCTGCGTGCGCGGAATTTTAGTCCCATGCTAAGCTTTATTGAACAGAAAACGCACTGGTATGGGCATCCTCTGGAAGTCACGAGTGGGAGGTGTCTCTCTGAATAGCCGAGATATTTTTTCAGCTCAAAGCTTTCATAATCCGGCAGCGGCAGATTATCCAGGTCTGAATCAAAAGGTCTGGACGCATTCACAACTATCTTGTCGCCATCTTTCCATACGATTCCAAGTATTTCATTTAGCGGCTTGCCCTGGCAAATCTCCAGCATTGGATACTCGCCCTCGGACAGAACGCCTATATCAGCAGTGGTGTCTTCGAGCGCTTTTGCCTTCAGGGCAGCAACGTGCGGCCCCCCGATAACAACCTTGTAGGAATTGCTGTGCTGCTTTATGGTATTGATGGTCTCCTTAGAACGGTCGAATCCGAAGCTGTACAAGGTTATGCCCACGTACTCGGGATCAAAATCATCTATCATTTGCAATGCTTCCGTGTGCGTGTAGCCAAGCCTCATGTCGATTATCTTGGTCTCTATGCCGTGCTTCTTCAGCATGGCGGATACGTAAGCTATGCCTGTATGAGGAAACTGTGCACTGAAGAAGTCGCCTACACTGGCAGGTATTACAAAAACGACACGCATATCAATTCTCCTAGATAATTTAGATTCCTATGTTTTAATACATTTAAAATGTATTAAAAGATTCCTTTTGCCGCTTAACATTGGCCGTCGAGAAGGTTATTTTCTGGAACGGGAGTTTAATCAGCCTGTGAACTGCTGCTGTAAAGTAAATCAGAAACCTGAACGTAGTAAAAGCCGAATAAAGCGCCCTTTTCAGGGGGGTATTTTTTATCTGTCGCATATGTATCAGAAACGACGCCGCTAAAAGTGATGGAAATAAGAATAGAAGCCATGCAGGAGCTATTCTGATAGCCGACAGGATGAGCAGTGGCAATGACAGAAGCGTAAGCATGTAAAATCCGCTGCCGAAAAGTACTCTTTTACTCCAAAAGTATCTGGGGTGTTTTATCCAAAGCAAAGGTTCGTAGTAACCCATGCCGTATAATTCTTTTAGTTCTTTTTTTACAGTCTGGTCTTTTATGTGCGGGCATGTAGCGGTGAAATCCTGTATCCCGTGCCATCCCTTCTCGGCTATGCTCATAGCCAGATCCCCGTCCTCGTGGCACTCGAAGGCCTCGTCAAAGAAGTCAAAGCACCCTTTACGAAAAACGCCGCAGCCTGTTGCACAACTGTCCGTCACGACTGCCTTGCCCATTTTCCCTCCAAGATAAGAATTTGTATAGTCTGCGAGGAATTTGTTTTTATCGTACATGAAATAGCTTGCGGCCATCCCGATTTCTTTGTTGTTAAAATGCTTTATCATTCTTTTGAAGAAATCTGGGTAGAGCAGCACATCGGCATCCACTGTAGAAATAAAGTCGAACGGAATTTTATTTTCTACTATGTACCTGTAAGCCTCGTTGCGGGCGTTGGGCCGTGTGCTCTTCTTCTTTGTTATTACGATCTTCCTGAATTTTATTTTCTTCTTTTTTAGATAAGCAAACGTTCCGTCATTTGATTCCCCGTCGGCAAATATCCAGACAAGCCTGTTAACTGGGTAATCTAATTTATTTATCGCCGAGAACAGTCTGTCAAGGTACGGCATCACATTTTTCGTCGGCACTATCACGCATATTTTTGGCATCATGATATCACCCGATCATTTTTTAACTGCCTCTACGAAAATTCCGTCGCAGAAAGTCTTTAGTCTTTTCTCGAAAAATTTCAGCAGCCGTTCATTTTTCATGGGGTGGAAACCTATGCCTTCCTGGTTAGCAACGGCAAAATTGTTCCGTACCAGCATCTCTCTTATTGATGCGTGGGAGTAAAATCTTATGTGCTGCTGAGCCGCGTAATTTGGCAGCTCTATTCCTCTATGACGACCCTTGAGTATTTTTAGCCTGTTTATGGTGGAATAAAAATTAGGTGTCGAAAGTAAAAGCAGACCCCCCTTCTTCAATACTCGATTAGCTTCCTTAATGACATGTTCTGGATCGAAAAGATGCTCCACGAGCTCTGAGCATATTAAAATATCAAAGTGGGCGGACTTATAAGGCAGTCCATTTTCAATATTATACATCTTTGTTATTACGCCACGGCTTTTAGCCGCCTTCAGGCTCTTTGAGGATAGGTCTATGCCGTGTACTTCGTTGTCCTTTGTTAGATCTTTACATATGTCGCCTGTTCCGCACCCCACTTCAAGAATCCTTTTGCCCTTTAGGCCGTTGATCTTATTGTAAAATTTACGGCCTATGATTTTGTTGCTCTCGAATATATTTGAATCATATAACTGTTCCAGTTTCATGCCAGTTCCTCGTAAACCATAACATCATTCTTTTCAACGTTTATATCAAACAATCGCTTTGGATTATAACCGATTTCCCGTAACTTCTTTAAACATGGGTAGTTGATTTTATTTATAAAACACCAATGTCTGTCACTGCAGCGCCGAAATGCTTTACGGAGGGGGATGCTGTTCTGTAACTGACCAAATGTAGCAATTGTAGTTGCCATTCGGTACGACTACGACGTTCTCGCCTGACTTGACCGGCACCACTTCTCACAGTATCACTTGTTTACGGTTTTCCATGCATTGACTGCGTTCCAGGCTTCTGTGAATTCTTTTATTGTGGCATCCGTCTGTGGGTTCTCTGCCAATTTGGCAAGAAACTTGAACGGTATGGTAAGTACGTCTGCACCGGCCAAAATGGCCCTGTTTATGTCGTTTATAGACCTTATGCTGCCGACTATTATTTTCGATTTTATTCCGTTCTTTTTGAACAGGTCGGCAGTTTCCTTTACGACAATATACGGGTCGAAGCCGAGGTCGCCTATCCTTCCGTAGAAAAGGCTCACGTATGTAGCGCCGTTTAGCGCCGCGAGCAGCGC
>DATDYJ010000064.1:0-2877 GCA_035289025.1 archaeon | reverse complement strand
CTGACGGTACATCGTTTGCCTTTTTCTTTATTTTTTCACTTAGTTCCATCACAAGTCTGACGTCAACGTCGGAAGACAATAGAGCCCTTTGAATATCCCTTACCAAATCTTCAATTGCCTGCTTGTCCGCGCCGCTCCGGGTAAGCTTGTCAATCGCCCCGCGCAGTTTATCCGATAATCCGCCTAACATAGCAATTCCTTGGAGAAGAAGGTTTTAAAGAGTAGCGTGCGTGAAAGTTTTTTTGCCGTGTAGTACGTCGTAATTAGCCTTTATTATTTCTCTGCTCTGGCCGATATATGTCAGAGGATCTGTTACTCTTTGTAATGTGGTTCCGTCGATTCTTTCACTTATAGCCTGATTTTCCTTCAGGACATCAAAAAACGGCCTCCGTTCAGTATAAGCCTTCTTGGCGAGATCAGCAGCAAGATTATGCGCATCATCTCGTGTCATAGGACTAGAACTTCTGGTTGGATCAACAAGATAAGTCATTATTTGCTCGGATGTGACTGTACCGTATGTCCGATTTATTCTGTCCATGCTCCTGCCCTGGTTAAGTGTGAGATAGTACGTTAAGTCCGCCAACTTTCTTGTAATGTGGTCTACAAGCTTGAATCCAGGACCCACGTCAAGCCTGTCAGAAGCAGAACCACCAAGATCCCTGCCATAATCAAAAACAATAGTCTCAATAGCAGTCACCATTTTGCCTGCCATTTCGTGCAGTCCTGATTCTGCCTGCTCCTCAGAAGTAGGATTTCCGTTCTTGATGTCTTTGTGGGGCATCGCACTGGATCCTTTTTTCTTTTTCGGGCTGTCATATATGAAGACGTTAGAGTCGTCACCTCTGCCGCGCCTGATGTAACGGCCAAGATTTGCAAGCGTACCTGCTGTTCGGGCAAGAGAGTACATTATGTCTGCATTGAATTCTCTTCCGGGTGTCTGGGCTGGAGCAGTCATACAACGCAGGCCAAGGTGTCTTGCATACGCTTCCTGAAGAGCCATCCCGTCTATTCCGCGGCTTACGGCTGAATGATGATTGCCTGTGGCATCTGCCCATTTCCCAACAAGTGAATTGGTGTAGAAGAATGATATGACATTAAGATCCGACTGGAGCATTTCTGCAAAGAAGCTGAAAGGTCTTCCTGCAACAGTAGGAAGCGCATCGTAAAGATGCGTCTGATCCATGAAAGGGTCATCAATCCATTCAGTACTCTTCTCTAAGATTATATCTCTGAGGTTTTCAAGCGAGGCCGCAAGAACTTCCATAGAGAGTTTACATCTGTAGGCTTTAGCAGTTTCAGTACTGTCAGCACTGGTCCTCATGAGATTAACTATCGAAGATGAATTAGGAACAATAGAATCTGCAACCTGTCCCCACTCTTTATTTATTGCCACAACATCATGGCCGCCTCTTGCCTCGGCGGCTCTTATTTTGTTTGAATCAATAAGCATGGCAGCTTGTTTCAGTGCATCGACGTATTCATCAGGTACATTTCCGGGGTGCAGGCTGTTAAGAACATCATAACCCCTCACCTGAACATCCACAATAGCATTGTGCGTATTTGCATCAGTGCCCCAGATATCACATTGTTCGCGCGTACCATACCTGCCTTCAAGAAGCACAGGGGCATCCCTAACAAGATCAATGCCAGTAGATCTAGGTTGTGTTTCTCCCATTATCTCATCTCGGCAGTTTTGAATTTCTTGTATTCGCTGACAACCTCAGCTACTGGCGGCGTGCCGGGGAAGAAATTCCTGCCGGTGACTTGGTTTGCGACAGACGCATAGAATGCCTCCATTATTTGTTTAAGCTGGTCTGGCAAAGGCTCGGGCTGCAACGTTACTCTTGCTTTCCAGCCTTTCTTGCTGACGGCTTTTGCAGCATCAATTTCATTTTTCCATTCAGGCTGCGAATATGCGTACCAGTCCCTCGGTATCTGTTTGCTCACGTCAACGCCGTTGTAAGTTATCCGGCATTCGTCCAGCGTCCCGACGGTATCCACAATCATCAGGCTTCTTGCAGGAGTGAATGCGTATTCAAATTTGCCGTCTTCGTTTTCAAGTCCTGCAGCCCTGAGTTCCCGTGTCAGCACATTATCAGCTTCCACAGTGAGCCGCCTTACTTCCGCAAGTTCATCATCACCAAGTCCCGCTATATTTTGCAGTTCCTGCCATCCAGGGTATCTGTCAAATTCCTCATATTTGGTGCTGCCGTCAACAAACGGTTGCGGCAATTTCTGACCCTCAAACGGCTGCTCTGTAAGTCCCATTTCTTGCAGCGTTATTGAGCCGTTTTTCAGGCGGCGGAAAACAGAACTTCCTTTTGGCAGAGAGTTCCTGTAAATTACTTCCAGTGGAATAACAAAATTTCCAGCAGCATCCCTGACGGCTGCATAGTCGTAACTGAGCATTCCGTCTGTTTCGGCAGTGACAGGTTTTAGTACCCGTACAAGCGATACTCTCATCTTTGTAGGCGGTTTCTGGGCATCTCCGAGAGGTCCGTATCTGCCGCCGCCCTCGACGCCCCCGTAGTGAGTTTTCATTCCCGCAGAGGCAAGTTTTTCAAAAAAATATGCCGACATAGTGCACAGAGCCGCGCCCTTGCTTGTTATGTGGTCCGGCATCTCACCCCAGTCAAAAACCGAATACCTGTCAGAAAAATCGAATTCGCCACGCCCCATCATTATTTCTCCGGGTTTTCTTTCAACAACAAGATCTTTTACGCTTCCCATTTTCAATTCCTCCTATAAAACTTTTGTAAGTTCAAAGCCAGCATATTTGTCGCGACCCGTCTTCAGATACTCATCTATCCTTGCCCTGACGTCGCCGTCATGCCTTGCAACTATCCTCGCGGCATAAAGTGCCAAGTTACCGCCATC
>DATDYJ010000063.1:0-2561 GCA_035289025.1 archaeon | reverse complement strand
GACTACGGTAAGCTGGCGAGGCTGGACGTTAAGGGCCTTAAGGCAGGCGCACGGGTGGAGATAGCCGAAGGGAAGATTCACCCGACGGATTTTGCGCTGTGGAAGTTCTCGAAAACAAAACGTGACATGGAATGGGATTCGTCTTTTGGCCGCGGGTTCCCCGGCTGGCACATCGAATGCAGCGCAATGGCGATGAAATATCTCGGGGCAACCATTGATATCCACTGCGGCGGCGTGGATCACATAACCGTTCACCACACAAACGAGATCGCCCAGAGCGAGGCCGCTACGGGCGAGCGTTTTTCTAATTACTGGCTGCATAACGAGTTCATGCAGGTTGACGGCAAGAAAATGTCAAAGAGCCTCGGAAACTTCTACAAACTCAGCGATCTTACTGACAAGGGATTTACGCCCGTTGCGTTCCGTTATTTCTGCCTTTCATCACATTATCGCAGCCAGATAAACTTCACACTTGATTCGCTGCAGGACGCAGAAAAAACGGTAAAAAACATAAACGACTTCGTGCACAGGCTGAAGCACTCAAACGCAAGAGGCAACAACAAAACAATCGACAAGGAACTGGAAAAGACGGAAAAAATATTCACAGAATCAGTGAATGATGACCTTAATATGCCAAAGGCGCTCGCGGCGCTGTTTGATTTGATGCGATCAGTTAATGGAGAGATAGATGCAGGCCGCGGCGCGAAGGAATCGCTTGATATGGTGCATGCCTTCTTTGTCAAAATCAACGGCATACTAAATGTTCTGGAAGAAACAAAAATGGATCTGAATGACGATGAGAAGAAGCTTCTGGAGCTGCGCGAACATTTCCGCAGGCAGAAAGACTTCAAAGCTGCCGACGACATACGCGCGCAGCTGAAAGAGCGCGGCATAGAGATAGAAGACACGGTTCACGGTATGCGTTGGAAGCACATCTAACATCTAATACCGATCTTTTTTCTTTAGAAGAAGAAGTCTAGGTTTCCCAACTTGAGAAAGACAGAGTCTTTCTGAGTTCCCAAATGACTTTGTCATTTGAGGAAAAAAGAATATATTACTTTTGTGGCTCACTTACGTTCGCACACCTTGTCGTTTCTTAACTTTTGACTGCATACTATTAGCATGACAATGATGATTTCTCTTGACACGGGCGATCCTGCTGAAATCCGCAGAGTTCTTGACTGGGGGTTTCCTCTTGACAAGATAACTTCCAACCCTACGTCGCTTTCTGCTTTCATGAAGCGCGTCGGCGGAACGGTGTATGATGCGGCTATGGAGCTGCGTGACGAGACTAAGGGAATTCCTATAAGCATCGAGGCACTTGGGACAACTCACTACGACACTAATCTGGACAGCAGCATATTTGTCCGCGAGGCCGAGATAATAGATGGATGGGGGAAGGATTTTGTCGTAAAGCTGCCTGCCGTGCAGCAAGGATTTGACGCAGCCGCACAGATAGATTTCGTGCCGATAAATTTCACTCTTGTTTTCTCGCAGCACCAGGGATTTCTTACGGGTGACTACGGCGGCACGTATTCGAGCCCCTTCGTCGGGCGTTATGATGATAAGCTTGCTGCCCTGGGGCTGGACCGCACTGGCATGGATCTTGCTGATGAGATAGTGCGCAACTTCCGCAGCCTTGAGTTCGCGACGAAAGTTCTTGTCGCAAGCGTGAGAAACACTGGACACATAGAACTTGCATCTTTGATGGGCGCTCACGCAATCACGATGCCTTTCGGCATTTTCCGCGATTTGCAGGATAAAGTTGACTGGATAAAAGAGCTGCGCGAAAAAACAAGACCGTACGAGCCGCAGAAACCAAGGCAGCCTTCCTGCAGCGGAAAGTTTGACGAAGACAAGATACGGGACTACGAGCGTGAGCTGCTTCATGACGGCATTAAGAAATTTTTACAAGATGCGCAGCGCGCAAGATATAGTATAATTTAATCTTCACTATGCCATTGACCTTTACTTCTGATAAGGTTGTATGCTATCTGTTCCCATGTAGGAAGACGGCTTTCGACTCTTTCTTCAATCATTTTGTACATGGTATCACTTCTACTTTCCACACCGAGTGATTCGCAAGCTACCGATACTCTATAAAAAACTGCATTCAACCGATCAGTTACCTCGTCTATGAATTGTTTTCTATAAGGCTCTAATTCAGGGCGACCTTTTATGTACCATGTTACCTCACCCAACAACTGCCTTTCTGCGCTTACATATCTTGCATGTCTTTTCATTCTTAAAAGATGAGCGAAACATATTAAAAGCATGGCACAGAGATCAAGGAACAAGCCTGACTGGCAGATAAAGATAGCAAAAGAGCGCATTGATATCTTGTTTAGCGAGGCTGCGAAGACATCTGACAGAACGTTGCGAAACAGATATGTGGAGTTGGCAAGAAGAATTGGCATGCGGTACAACGTAAAACTGACTGCGCAGCAGAAGAGAAAATTCTGCAGGTACTGCCATTCTTATTTTGGTGCACAAACAAAGCGGAGGCTGTCAAAAGGATTTCTGACAATAACATGTGCCTGCGGAAAAGTGAACAGGTTTCC
>DATDYJ010000062.1:0-6887 GCA_035289025.1 archaeon | reverse complement strand
CTCCGAAATTAAGTAGCTGTTTTCCCATGCTGCTTGAAAATACCGGACCTCGGATCTCAGGAAATTCTCTCCGTAGAAGGAAAAAGAAAACTACGGACGTCAGCGCGGCTGCCAGCATGTACCCGAAAGCGGCGCCCGATACGCCGAATCCTATGAAAATAAGAACTGCCATTATACCAAGTGCCGAGAGTATGCGAAAGGGCTCGATCAATGCATACTTTTTCATTTTCTGTAGTCCCTGAAAAGTCGACTGGGATGCCACGAAAAGCGGGCTGAAAAGTGCGCTGAATATGAGTGCCACCAGTACCGTTGACGCCGTTGTTGTGTCAAAAATTAACGACGACAACGTATCGACGTAAACCAGGATTAAAACAGTCGAGAAACCTATTACAACAATCTGAAAGAAAATCGATGTATAAAATGCCTGTCTTATTTTATTTTTCTGTTTCTTGACGACGAACTCCGGTATAAATCGTATCAGTGCGGCATTGGTGCCCAGATCCTTGACTATGTTTACTACTCCGATTACGGCGAGAGCGGAGTAAAAAAGCCCGAAATCCTCTACCGAAAGACTGCGCGAAAGAAATATTCTTGTGGCGTAGCCGGCAACGGCGGCTATCGCACCAAATAAGAATACTATGGAACTGTCTTTTATCGCCTGTCCGCTCATACAATCACGCGTTTTTACGCCAGTAATTTAGAAGGTCTTCCATGGTCTTCTCGAACGGTATTACAGGTTTCCACCCGGTTTTATTGTGAAACTTACTGAAGTCTCCGAGGAGCAGATCCACATCGCTTGGCCGCATGCGTGTCGGATCATGTTTTACGGTTATTTTCGTTTTGGACATTGAAAGAAGCAGATCAAGCATGTCGCCTATCCGCCACGCCGTCCCGCTGCATATATTGTAAGCTTCTCCGTAATCGCATTTTTCCGTGGCAAGAACGTAAGCCTTTACGACATCCCTCACATCGGTGAAATCTCTTTTTGCCTCCAGATTACCAACGTGTATCACAGGTTCTTTTTTACCGTTTTCTATCTCGGCTATCTGCTTGGCAAAATTAGACGTCGCAAAAACATCTCCCCTTCGCGGCCCTTCGTGATTAAACGCGCGCGTTATAACAGTTTTCAGCCCGTAACTTTTGTAGTACTGGAATGCAATACGGTCCTCTGCAACTTTGCTCACTCCGTAGGGGCTCATAGGCCTTAGCGGGTTGGTTTCTTTTATCGGGGTCTCGTGCGGCATCACAAGACCGTACTCCTCGCTGCTGCCGGCTATCTGTATTACAGGATCAAGTCCGGACGATCGCACGGCCTCGAGCAGGTTCACTGTTCCTATGATGTTAGTTGACAGTGTTTCCTGGGGGGCGTGAAATGAAGTGTGGACGTAAGACTGGGCCGCAAGGTGAAATATTACATCTGGTTGTGTTGATTTTATGGCCTTCTCTATGCTGTAAGAATCGCGTATATCGGACTCGATCAGTTTAAGCTTATCTTTTATGTGCACTATGTTGTCCAGTCTGCTGCGCCAGCGCATAGTACCGTAAACATCATCGCCCCTCGAAAGAAGATGCTCAGCAAGGTGGGATCCGACAAATCCCGTTATACCTGTTATCAGTATTCTCATAGAAGTTCTACTAAAGACAAACTATAAAAACCGCTTTATGTTTTTGTTATTGTTCTATTTTACGCTTCCAGATTTTTTGTAATGGCTGTAAATACTCTTTCCGACATTGGCGTATTTGTATTTCTCAGAATGACGTAATCCTTTTACCGCAAGCTTTTTCCTCAGACCGTCATCGTCAACCAGGTTTTCCACGTACTCCTGCATTTTTGTCCAGTCCCCGTAATCTACCAGAAGTCCGCCTGGCCCGACCGTCTCAGGAACTGCACCGACCTTTGTCGTCACGACAGGAGTGCCGCACATCATGGCCTCTGCTATAGCAGAACCGAAGGACTCGTATTTTGTCGGGCATACGACAACGTCAGAGCTGGAGAGAATTTTGGCAACACCGTGGGAGTCCAGGTTAGTTACAACTTTTATGTTTTTGGTTGTACTTTTTCTCAGATAAGTTTCCAGCGGACCCCTGCCGACGATATTGAATTTTATGTCGCTTCTTTTCTCGGAAATTTTCTTGAATATATCCAAAGCGATTTGAGAGCCTTTCCACGGGAGCAGCGTGCCTAGATAGGTCACAACCTTGCCGGTCTTTGTGCCGCGGGGATGGAATATCTTATCGTTAACGGGGCATGGGATTATGGAATACTTCCCTGGTGAATATCCGGAAAGTTGTTTCTTCTCGTTCTCGTTGAACGGGAACACCATGGCAGACGAGGAAAGCACCCGTCTTCCCTGTGTATAATTATAAACATCCATCATTGATTTCTTTATGCCGGACGACGGTGGATGGAATGCCGCGACCAGAAAATGAGGCAGTCCGTGACGGAGCGCGAAGTTACATCCGGCAGTTGCAGGGTAGAAGCCGAAATGGTACGAGTGCACGAAATCAAACCGCTCGGTTCTTTGCGCCTGATCGAGCATGGCGCCGACGCTGAATGAGAAGCTGTAGTTCATTAATTTATGTGTCTTGAATCTGCGAATCGACACAAATTCCTTTTCTTCGTCCTTGGTGCCCCATATCTCTTCGGGCGCGAAAACTGTGCTGCGGACACCTTTCTTTTCGTAGAGATATTTGGTTAGCAGGTACAACGCATTGGATATGCCTGAATTTTGTTGGCCAGGATAAAATGCCGTTGTTACGAAACAGGGCTTCATTATGTTTACCTCACAGTCACCGGTTTGCCGTTCTTTCCCGACTCAAGAATAGAAAGCGTGACCTTGAGCGCGTCCAGAGCCTCCTGGGGTTTTACCAGAAACTCTTCGCGGCCCTTTATCGTATCGATAAAATTCTGCAGTTCCAGCTTCAATGGCTCATCTTTCTTTATCGGGTAATTGATCAGTTTGCCCTCACTTATGTTTCCCCTGAGAAGTATGTCTTCGAAAAGATTGCTGCTGGCCGGCATATCTATGGAATCTGGATTCTCGTAGAATTGAAGTATCTGCTGGTAATAATCGCCACGCAGCATGCCGTTAGTTCCGTATATTTCTATTGTTCTTGTTCTTTTTGGTGAGACCCAGCTGAACTCGCTGGATCCGTTTATTTTGCCTATCCGTAGGAGCGCCTTTGCGTATATCTCCTGTGCGCCGCTGCGTATTATCTGGGAATACACCTCTTCTATGTTGCCCAGCAGGTGTTCTATTATATCGACATCGTGCACGGCAAGATCAACAAGAACGCCCCCGCGCATGCCGTAAAGCCTCTTCGGGAACGGCCCCGCCCTTACGGTATTCACTAGGTAAATATCGCCCAGTTCCCCGATTATAGATTTTATCTTTGATACGACTGGATTAAATCTCTCAACGTGACCGACCGTGAACGGAACCCCGCTTCCCTGCGCTTTTTCTATCATTCCTACGGCGTCGGCGAGATTTTCAGCCATTGGTTTCTCGACCAGCACGGGAACGCCTGCATCGATGCATTCGTCAAATATATTTCTGTGAATATTGCTTGGTACGGCAACTATCACGCCGTCTGCGCCGTCTTTTAGCATACGCGTATGATCGTCATAAACAGACCCGATATCAAAAGTATTGGCTACTTCATCGACTCTTGCCCTGTTCACGTCAGATATAGCAATATCAACATTTTTCATTTTTGACAGTACTCTGGCATGGTTGGACCCCATTATTCCGGCACCGATAACAGCTATGCGCATTTTTTCCCCTCTTGTTCTCTGTACCAGTCAACTGTTTGTCTTATGCCGTCCTCCAAACATGTCGCCGGCCGGAAACCTATAATTTTCCTGGCAAGCGTTGCATCGCCAAGATGCCTTTGCACGTCGCCGGGACGTGGATCCGTGTGTACCACGGGTTTTTCCCATCCGAGCTCGCCGCATATCATCCTAACCAGAGTGTTCACCGACGTCTCGACGCCGCTTGCAACGTTCATGGTCAGTCCTCTTGTTTTTTCAGATTTGTAAGCATCTATAGTAGCCTTAACCGTGTCCTCCACGAAAAGAAAATCTCTTGTCTGCTCGCCGTCGCCGTGTATGACGGGCGGCTCTCCGTTAAGTATTCGTTTTATTGTAAGGGGTATGACCGCTGCGTAAGACTTATCGTTCTGTCTGGGGCCGTAATTATTGAACGGTCTTATCATTGTCATGTCAATCCCGAATGTTTTATAATATGAATAAACAAGATGATCGCATGCAGCTTTGCTGGCAGCGTACGGAGTGTGCGGGAGCAGCTGATGGGTTTCGTCCATTTTTCCGGTTAGCGTCCCGTAAACTTCCGAAGAAGAGAAGTGAACCAGAGTATCAAATTCGTCTTCGCGCGCAAGTTCGCAGAACGTTCTCGTAATTTTCACGTTCGTGTCGAACGTCCAGTCGGGTTTTATTATGGACGTTCCTAGGGGCACAACAGCAAGATTGAATACTACATCGATCTCATTACTACGCACTATTTGTCTCATCTTCTCTAAATCAGTGGCGTCGTCATTGATCACAACAAGATCCTTGCTGCGCATGGCATCCCTGAGATTGCCCATACTTCCAAGGAAAAGATTATCCACGGCAACTATTCTGCCGGGTCTCTCTTTTATCAACCCGTCAACCAAATGACTGCCTATGAAACCGGCGCCGCCTGTCACCATAACAGATTTTCCTTTCAGATCATACATTTTTATCATTCCGTCTCAGAATTTTGGCGGGGTTGCCGGCTGCAATCATTCCTGGTGGAACATCTTTCGTGACTACTGATCCTGCACCAATCAGTGCATTTTCTCCGATCTTGACTCCGCAAACTATCGTAGAGTTGGCGCCAATCGAGGCGCCGCGTGATATCAGTGTATTTGCGAGTTTCCATTTGCCTGTGGCTTTTGGATACTTGTCATTCGTAAAAACCACATGGGGGCCTACAAAGACATTGTCTTCAATCGTAACGCCTGTTGGTATAAATACCCCTTTCTCGATTTTACAGTTATTTCCTATTTTCACGTCTTTGCCTATCTCAACGAAAGACCCTATCACACAGTTGTTGCCTATCTCGCATCCGTATAGGTTCACGAAATCCCATATTTTCGTGTTCTTGCCGATTTTGCATTCCGATATTATTTGATGTTCAGTCACTGAACAACACACTCCGTAATTTTTTCTATATCCTTCGCGGATAGTTTAGGGTGTACTGGCAGGCTCAGCACATTTTCAGAAAGCCGTTCTGAAACGGGAAGGGTGCTACGATATCCCAGATTCAGGTAAAATTCCTGGCAATGTATCGGCTTCGGGTAGTATACACCGTATCCTATGTCATTTTTTCCCAGGATTTTTGTTGCCTTATCCCTGTTATGAACTTTTATGGTGTACTGGTGGAAAACATGGGTTCTATTCGGCAAGACAGCGGGCAATTCAACATCGTTCTTGTGCTTCAATAGTCTCGAATATAACGATGCGTTATTTATGCGTGCTTTGTTCATCTCATCCAGTTTTCCAAGCTGCACGCTGCCAATAGCGGCCTGCATTTCCGTCATGCGGAAATTATATCCGAGTGTTCTGTTATCGTAATTCTTGGACGACCCATGGCTTATGATTATTCTTGCCTTTTCAGCAATTTTTTCATCATCCGTAGTTATCATTCCGCCCTCCCCGGTGGTCATGTTCTTCGTGGCATAAAATGAAAAGCATCCAGTGCCAAAAGATCCAACCTTCTTTCCGCGGAATTCGGCGCCGTGGGCCTGGCACGCGTCCTCTATAAGCACAAGTCCGTAAGAATCGCATATTTTCTTTATTCTGTCCATGTCACACGGTTGCCCGTACAGGTGTACAACCATGACTGCCTTTGTATTTTTTGTTATTTTTCCCTCTATCTCTTCCGGCGTGACGTTGAAGCTTTTTTCGTCGACGTCTGCAAAAACCGGTTTTGCACCCGTGTAAATTACGGAATTTGCGCTGGCAACAAATGAAAACGTCGGGACTATAACTTCATCGTCTTTTCCTATGCCGTGTGCAAGCAGCGCGCTATGCAATGCCGTTGTTCCGTTACTTGTGGCTATCCCGTACTTCACGCCTGTGTATCTGGCAAAATTTTCCTCAAACTTTTTAATTTCCGAGCCGCGGACAAGAGTTCCGCTTGCAAGCACATTCTTTACAGCATCCGCCTCTTCCTTCCCGATAAACGGTTCCGATATTTTTATCTGCATTATACTCACTAAAGAAGAACTGATTTAAATATCAGCCGCTTTTATCCGTATTGGTACGGTTTATGATAGATTGTATTCCTTTGACGAATAATGAGCGGCGTGAAGATCATTATCAATGGATAATGATCTTAGCTGACCTGTTCATCAACCGATGAACAGGTCTACACCGCTCATCATGTTTTTTATGGAATACAATCTCTATGATACGAAGCCGCCGAAAACTTTTTCGTACACATCAAGGTGGCGTTTGGCCACTTTATTCCAGTCGTAATAAAGAGCAAGTTTTCTCGCGTCTTTTGCTTTTACCCTGCACAAACCGTCCCTGCCTTTGGGTATTATCTCGACATCAGACGTTATTGTATTAAGCCCGCAGGCCATAGCCTCCAGAAGCACAAGCGGCGGTGCTGGCATGGATATGAACATTACAAATGTACCGGCTTTATTGTACATCTCCGGCATTTTTTCGTGCGGCACTTTTCCGAAGTACTCCACATTTTCTGTACTCTTTCCGTTAAGACCGACCACCATTAGTTTCATGCCTTTGTTATTTGCGTAATTTATGGCTGTATCCAGCTGTTTTATGACCGTATTGTCGCTGACCCATATGGCAAGCTTTTTGTTATGCCGCCCAGAAG
>DATDYJ010000061.1:0-4983 GCA_035289025.1 archaeon | reverse complement strand
GTAGTCAAGTATTACGATAAAGTCCACAGAGCCCTCCTTGTCTCCCGGCTTGCCCTTGTACATGAAGGCGGCATTTTTGATTATTATTTTATCGGGGTTTCCGCTGCACTGGAGGGACACGTACGGATCCATATCGCTTTTCGGAATAACCCTGCCAGGCTCAAACAATCCCGCAAATTGCTGCTGCTTGAATAGTATTATAGGGTTCCCGCCCGCTACAATGGCAAGGCCTAGGAATATGACTACGGCCATCAGTATTATGTAGAAGACGGCGCTCTGCGTAAGCTCGAAGCCCATGCTCTAACTATACTGCGGGCTAAATAAATGCTTTTTAAGACGATAAACCGATTGCATTAACTAAAAATATGATGATCCGCAGATCGGGTATTGTGTCCTTCACAATACCCAAAACTGGCATGATTGCGGACACGCAATCATGCTCCTGCGGATCATCACTCGTCAAGTTAATGCAATCCGATAAACCGCGAATTTCCTTGTTTTTCGCATAAGAATCTGATACAGGAAACATTTTACACAAACCGTAAAAAAAATCATCCGCACGCAGTGCCGCCGAATTTTATCATCCCTGCCTTCAGGTTCTTTGCCGCGCCCATGTAATAACTCCTATTGCACGTTCCCCATATGATGTTTATATCATCATTGTTCATCGTGCAATCAGATTTTTTCCAGAAGTATATGCTCACGAGTTCATTTACCGTGAATTGCCTCTGCCCGTCGTAGCTTACAAGAGCTTCAACCTTGCCGCTGTCGCAATCCGGCTCATCAAGCAGCTTTATGTGCACAGAGCCGCCGCAAATCTCTATATTCTCCTCGCAGTCGGTAGGGTCCGATGTGTCACACCCAGCCATCCAACCGGTGTATTTAGCATCGTCCTCGCAATCGAACCTGAAGAACGCGCTGCAGGAAAAATAGTTCTGTACTGCATCGGGCAATCTGTTCAAGAAAGCCACGTCATTTAGTCTCGACTTCACCGTTGTAGTAACTATAAGTGGCGCGCCCGTCTGGCTCTTTACCAACACGCTCTGTCTGCTGCACAATGGTGTCGAATAATCCGTTATCGGCGGTATCGGCGTTATGATATCGGCCTCGAGATCAGGCTGGTCGGTGGTGCCGGCAGTTATATGGAAATAATCTTTGCCTGATCCCGTCCTGTAGTCCTTCGCCCTCGCGCTTTTTCCCTTGAATTCGACTATCGCCGTCACGTCGTCCTCGCCCTCCCCGCCTATTTTCAGGCTCGGCAATAATTTTATATGATAAGCATAGCCGTCCGTTGCTGCCACGGGCTCGTTTATACACACGGCATCTGTGTCCGAAGGCCCGGGAGGCGACAGAGGATTTGTTATTTTCCCGGTGCCGGGAACGTACGTCACGGTCAGCCTGCTCGGAACACTGGACACGGTTTTTATTCCTCCCTGTATCTGTTCACTGCTGAAAAACATCGACGCAAGTGCGATCAGCAGCAAGGCTGCTACTACGGCTATTGCTACCTGAAAAACCCATCTGCCTGTGCCCTCGTCCATCAGCCCGACCCCGAGATCATCTTCATTATGGCGTCGAACGCGCCGTAGAAAAACCCACCCGCCGTGCTGCCCGCGTTCGCCTGTATGCCTGCGAACATCAAAAATAGCACAAGCGCGACAACGACGACAAAAACTATCGTCGCGATCATCATCGTGCTTAGTATTATGCCTTTTTTACGCGCGCCAAATGCAACAAGACCGATCCCTGCCCCGTAAAGCCTCTCCTGCACAGTTATGCCCGACGGCTTTGCGTCATGCTTGACCAGTTCGTATACGGCAAATGCTGCGATCATTGTCACTACAATTATCATGAGTCCCGTCGCCCAATCAATCATGCCTTTCATGCTTATCCTCCTATAATGATGTTATTACTAACTGCGTGCTGGCCTCCGGCTACAATAATAACTAACAATATAAAACCCATGCCCATCATGGCGTATCCTATAAACGTCCACATATCAGGAGTTTCGCCCTTCATACAATTATATAATTCTGAGTTCAATTTATAGGTATAGTGAACCCAGAAAAGGATTGTGTTAACTAAAAGTACGATGATCGACGTGAAGGTCATTATCCGTTGATACAGCAAAGACGTTCGTCTTTGCGTACAGGATAACCAAAGGTTCTCCTCGTAATGACCTTAGCTGACCTGTTCATCAAGTGATGAACAGGTCTACGTCGATCATCATTCGCTAAGTTAACACAATCCAGAAAAGAAAAGCTCTGTAGAAATGCTCAGTGAAAAGCCGCAGGAGCATGATTGTGTATCCACAATCATGCTAGTTACTAAGGGTATTGTGATAACACAATACCCTTCCTGCGGCTTTTCTCCTAGGTTTTCTACAGAGCCAAAAGAAACATATGTTCACTGTTTGAAACCTTCGGTGTTCAATATATGCGAAGAAAAAAAGCGGTGCCTGTTGCCGCAGCAATAACGCTTTTGATCATTGCACTTACGTATATAATTCCGCAGCCCGTTGTTACGGAAGACGTCATAGTAACGCGCGTTGTGGACGGCGACACGATAATAGTCGAGGGCGGCGACAGTATAAGATTACTGGACATAGACACCCCGGAAAGAGGCGAGCCGTGCGCCTCGAACGCGACAGCACTTCTGAAGTATCTGGTGGACGGCAAAGAAGTCACGCTTGTATCGGGCAAAGAGGACAAGGACGTATACGGGCGGTTTTTGCGTTACGTTTTTCTGAACGACACGATGATAAATTTGGTCATGGTCCGCGAGGGCTTCGCCAACCTGTACATAATCAACCGCGACCCGAGATACTACGATGCCTTCATTCAGGCCGAACAGGCTGCAAAGAAAGAAAACTTATGTGTCTGGTCGAACTAGTCGTTTCCTATTTTTTTATCTGCCGTAAAAATTGATTTATGTTTGACCTACGTCGCAAGAACGCTCCCGATCAGCGGACCGAATATCATGAGCGTGAACGACATGCATAACAGAAACATTGTGAACCCTATTATCATCGAGTTGCCCGTCGTGTTCTGGCGGCCTATCGGGTCTTCGCCGCTTTCTATCGAGCTTACGAACATTGCAAGTATTACCGACGTCTCGATAAGGTAGATGCTTACGATCATTATGAAATCAAACGGCGTTATGTTGACCTTGCTGAATGCATCCAGTACGCCGCCCGTGCCGATCGATGACGGCAGCTTGCTTGACGCCTCGCCGATCTGCGCAAGTATTTTTATTATTACTATGGCTATCGTCACGACAATACCTGAAATCAAAGGCGACAAGAAATACGACTGGAATTTTATCGAGTTAATCGTGTCGCTAAGGTCAGTTTTAACTTCTTCCTGTGTGTCGTGAAGACCCTTGAGGTATTTTGATATCGAAAGCATTGCAACAGACGCTGTGTTCACGCCCTTCTTTGTAGATTCCGTCACTGTTCTCATTATGGATTTTATCAGCTTCGACGGATAATATTTCACCGCCCCGTAATCCTTGTCAAAGAACGCCTGCGTGAATGTGAATCCCATGAGCTTCATGTTATTTATCGCGCGCTCGAACATATCCTTGATCTGCAAGTTTTTGATACGTTCCATTGATTTTTCAAGCGACAGCTCTACAGGCATACCGCCTGAAATCTGACTGCCCAGTTGGAAAAGCGCCTCGGCGAACTCGCTCTCAACCTTGCGCGTTTTATCGCGCACTTTCATCCGCTGCTTTGAAATCAGTATGTTGTAAAGACCTATGCCAAGGGCAATGCCGAGACTTATTACCATCGCAGGAACTATGCCTTCTTTCTTTCCGTTTACGGCAGCCTCGTTCATGTAAAGGAAAACCCCGAGCGACACTATCAAAAGCCCTACGACAAGAGCGACCGGCCATGCCTTAATCTGTTTTTTCCCGTAAAAGAATTTGCCGCTCTGCGGCACCTCGGGGCTCTCTGATATGTCGATCTTGCTGAACGTCATCGGGCGCGATTCAAGTATGCCGGATATGACGAAATATAATACAAGCGGCAGCATTATGTCGTAGCCGACGAACAGTACCGTCGGCGGTATGCCGAGGAAAACCGCCGCTACCGGAAACAGCACAAGACCCATTACCGGCAGTATTATTCCCAGCGCATGCACAACCATAACAGGCGTTTTCAGGTCCTGATTAAAGTGGCGGG
Source organism: archaeon (assembly GCA_035289025.1). GTDB lineage: Archaea > Aenigmatarchaeota > Aenigmatarchaeia > GW2011-AR5 > GW2011-AR5 > GW2011-AR5. The sequence goes on along the minus strand of DATDYJ010000061.1, from coordinate 797 downwards.
CCTGTTCCCTGCTTCCGTCAAGCATCAGCTGGACAGACTCGTCAAGAAGATTTATTCTTTTTTCACCCAGTTGCTTCAGCGATGATATCATCAGGCCGACTGATTCCGTGAACGGCCTGTTCTTCGACCACCTCTGCGTGTATTCTGTAAGCGCTTCCTGCATTGAAAAATAATTGGCAACCTCGACGTCCCAGAGAAGTTTTTTTATCTCGTAGCCCAGCGATCCGCCGAGATTATCTGCAGCGAATCTCACCGCGCCTTCAAGGTTCGGCGTGTTTCGCAAAAACATCGCAACGTACAGCACGAACGTAACAAGCTCCGCGCTAGCCTCAGAATCGTATTTCCTGCGCAGCCTGTTTGGGTAAGTGTAAATATAGTAAGTGAAAAACATACTGAGTATAAGTATTACCATTGCATAGCCGAAAGGAAACACGAGCACGCCGAGAAGATTAAGCACAAGCAGCAGCAGTGTTGGTCCGGACACGATCAGCGCAAAGAATATTGTGAGCGACGATATGCCGGTGGGCGTGACTTTGAGGTGCGCAAGATCTATAGTCTCCTGCATTTTCAGCTTGCTTTTCTTGTCGGGCTCTATATGAATACGCTCGGCAAAAACGCACGCCTTTTCGTAGAGCGTCTGAGGCAAAGAGCGGAATCGCTCTTCTTCCTGATATACCTTGTATTCGCGGGAGATCAGCTTTCGTATCTGCTGCTCCCTTTTCTTCTTGTCCATAAACTATACTTGTATCCTTGCTTATAATATGTTCTTTTGGGATACCTAGCTTTTCTTTCAAAGA